>JADFXY010000168.1:0-9387 GCA_015233355.1 Deltaproteobacteria bacterium
CCACCTTGCTGATGGTCTCCAGAATAGTCAAGGCCACGGCTGGATCCTTCACCTTCAGATATTCGGCCAGCTTTGGAACCAAATGCCGGGCGGTCAATGTCCTGATGGCCATCATGATGATAAAGAAATCCTGCTTGGTCTTCGGCTGCTCCAGGATGGAAGTAATCCATTTTTCTAAATCACATCGAAACCAGATCTTCCGGATTGGAAACAAGACGTCTCGGATCGGCTGGGCCAGAAAATCACCGTTTCTTTCAACTTGTTTTAAAAAAAGAAGGATTTGTTCCGGATCCGGCGTCTTCTTGGCGCTCATCGTCTCCATGACCCAGGCCGGCAGGCCCCCTTCTTCGGGGCGCGGCGCCTTAAGAAATTGATTTAGGAGAAGAAATATCCGGCTGAGCGGATAAAGGGCGACAAGCCCCTTGATACCTCCCGGCGGCAGGGCCGGTCCATGCAAGTACCGGAGAGTCAGAGTCGTGCCCACGTAACCGAGTTTTTGAAGGGAGTTCAAGCAAATACCGACCAGTTGCGGTTCGGACACAGATTCAGCCAACGACAGCATAAAAAAAGCCATCGCCGAAGAGCAACGAGAAATAGTTTTTTCGTCATGGCCGCCTTCATCCCGAATAATGACGAATTCACCAACCAGGCCGGCGGCTCTAGGGAACCGGTCCAGTTGTGGTGAAGCTACTAATTTTTTCAATTCAGCCAAAATAGCGTCTGGCGGATCAGTCCGGCCTGGCATGTTTATCCCGTATTATGCTCCTGTTAGTTCATCGCCCCGAAGCCGCATCGGCCACAACTCATCAGGGGTCTATTTTTATTATGAATATAATACAAGAATCATGTCTCTGCAACCATATATATTAGATTCACAGGATATCTCAAAATGACGCGTAGCATATTGTTCAAGCGGAATAGACTCTAGAGGGCAACGGCGAAAACTAGGAGAGCGGAACAGACTGCCGGCACAGCCCGCACCACTGATTGACTAAAACTTTCGGTCTAGAACCAGGTGAGAGAGATATCCAGTCACCGCGGCCAGGTAATATGGGACCAGTCCGGGCCAGGGATAATGGTAGCACAAGGCAGGAATAATAATCACCGGGGACGGGATGACCAGCATCGCCCACCAGGTATGAGTCCAACCCCGATGCCGGCCCAAGGCCGGAAACATAGCGAATAATCCCAACAGAGCCGCCCACTTATAGGCACCTTTGAAGATCAGCCAGACGTCTACCGCGGCCAGGCAGCCATAAAACAAACGTTGGCCGACCGAATCGGTGTCCGTATCTGGAAACAGCGCCCCCAACAGGGCCACACCCAGCAGCACCAAAGCCACCGGCCATTCCGGCCGATACCATCGCATCCAAAACAGACCGGCCAGACATAGACCGGCCAGTATCCCGCCACCCAAAAGATGTTGTTTGTATCCCGGCATAAGCTGTTCCGTGTTACTGGATTACGGATTACGGGTTGTGGGTTGCGTGGCTCCATTAGCCTCTGGACACAAGAGGCGGACACAGCGCACACTTTAGTAGGATTTAACCTGAGTTCGACGAGTTTAGTTAAGTTATGACCTAGGAGCCTGTCGGATTTTTAGCAGAAGTCGGGTATTCGGGCTCCACTCATATTTTTAAATAACATATTGGTTTTAATTTTACTTTAATAACATGAGGTGGTATAACAATTTTTTAATAATTTATTAAAACTATAACAAAAGAATGCTGATGAAATCGAAATTCAAAGATACAGATCGACAGACCTCTGTCTCTTGCCACCTTCGACCCAAGACTGGTTACCAGATAACCATTGGGAAGAGATGAGGAAGAATCCGGCACTCAAGAAACGCATTAGTCGACTGCAGGCAGAACCGGTATGAGCCGATTGGGGATTTGATCGAATTTCTGCCCAGAGGTGGCGGAGTCTGTGGATGTCAATATAGTTAGTCACGCTCGGTGTGGTTGACATAACAGTCAGGGTGTCCTCCACCTCGGCCTGAGCACGAACGAGACGCAAGGCAATATCAGCGGCCTGCCCTCCTCGAACACGGTTCAAACGCACAGCGTCCGGCAGTATCCCAATGGTGGCGCGGCGAAGCAACATCCGGTCGCCGCCATTGTGGACATCCTGAGCCTCGGGGACACCGAGACAAAACTCCAGAAGCCGCACATCAGCCGTGGGGTCGCGAACCTCCATACCGTTAACAGTGCCAAAACAATGCCATAGCAAGCCGGTATACACGCCATTGCGAAATAGCGACAGATACCGTGCTCGACTTGGATTGATAACAAAAATTTTATTTTCCTCAAAAAGGTGCATATGGCGCCGAGCAAAATCAGCGTTCAATAAAGGTGGGGGGGTCATCTGATTTAGGCGTGACAGCCAAAACTGACGTCCTATGTTCATTATGGGACGAATAAGTGACACGGCTATAGCCCGGGCCAGGGATACCCCTCGATAACCACTCCAGCGTTTTAATTCTGTAAATCCGGAGGTAAAATTCCCATTCAGGAAGAGGCATAGCATCCGATTTACTCCACCATCCCAGGAAACCCCACCATTACCTAGCTGGCCCGTTAAAAGCACTTTTATACCCCTGAGTCGTGCTTCTGAAAACAGCGCATCTATCCAGAACATGTTTGCCGCCGCATACACCGGCTGCCCAATCCATTCCAAAACTCGGCGTAAGGCAGCCACAGGCGAGGCATTTTCAGCCCGGATCAAGGAGGGGATAATATTAGGATATCGGTCGACCACAATTCGAGCCAGGGGCCATTCGTCAGACAGGCGATGCCTGGATGCGCTTGGGAATAGAGGGACGGAGGTGAAAGTATCCAGGGTATCATTATATTCCGCCAGCTTCTCGGCGGCCAGAGCGGTGACTGTCCCGGAGTCCAGGCCGGCACTCAAAGTGCTTCCGATTGGTCCGACCGAGCGTAAACGTGAATCTACTGCGCTCCGGAAATGCTCCAAAAATCCTTCAAGATAGTCTTCATCCCGAGGTAATCTCCTGACAGGAACCGATCTCAGATCCCAATAGCACCGCGACTTTTCCCCGCATCCGGCAAAGCTGACACAATGTCCGGACAAAACAGTACGAATACCGCGCCATGGGGTCCTATCGTTGGGCAGGGAAACGAACGTAAAGCTGGAGAACAACCATTCCTCATCCAGCTCGGTTGGAATTTCATTAAGGACAGTCAAGGCTGAATGGTGAGAGGCAAAGGCAACCAGAGGTGGACGGAAGGCATAAAACAGACTTGTGTTGCCCAGTTGATCTCGGGCCAGAAACAAACAACGCTCCTTCGGATCCCAGGCTGCATAAGACCAGTCACCAAACAAATGGGAAGGGGAATTCTCGCCCCAGCGACGATGGGCTTCAAAAACCAGGGTGCTATCTGGTGTAAGGGACCACACCGCCTGATCTAGGCCCAGCTCTCGGCACAGCTCTTCGCGGTTGTCCAACCGGGCAATCGCAGTCAAGACAATACTCTGATCTGCGCTCTTTATTGGCATTTGCTCGTGCCGACTTTCAGGACAAGTAATCAACAGCGTTTGACCACAGGCAAAACCAGGCTCACGATGAATGCCACCCCCATCGGGCCCCCAAGACCGCAGTCTCTGGCGCATCTTCTCAAGCCATCTATCCGGTACAGGGCGGCCGTCAAGCCAGGCTAACCCGAAGATGGCGCTCATGATTTAATATTCCCCAAGCTTATTATTGACAAGTCGGACTTTCTAATCCACAACATGCACCAGTCCTTTCTCCAGCAGAAAATCGAGAAATTCCATCACCTCCATCAGACATTGCTCTCTGGTCACATCGTACTTGTCCAGTAATCGGTCTCGAAGGTTAGTCGGCGTAATAGGTGCATCCAAGGTATCCCAGATAGATCGAGCTATTGCATTAAAATCAAAGTAGGCGCCACGCTCGGCATCAAATACAGCCAATCCATCATCAATGGGAGCAAAAATTGCCTCCGCATTACGGATGATTATTGTATCTGGACCAATAGACATGCTTTCTCCAATTAATTATTTGCTTGGCTGGACCGCGATTGACGCAATACCTTCATTAAGACCAGACCAGAGCATGATTTATGACGCAACCCAGCATGAGTTTCCTGTCGGCATCAGGCTTTCGGGTAAACACCGCTATCTCATCCACCCGATCCATACATTGAAGAAAATCCAAGACTACATGGTACTGTGGGCGAGACCAGAAATCGTGGATGACTATGACAGCGTCTGGAGGCAGAATCAATGCGGCATAGATGGCGGTCGAAATACGAAAACGTCCGTCAATAAACACTACATCGGTAGCGGCTGGATCAGCATGTCTCCATACCTGGCTCCAATACAAGAGCCAGCGTCGCCTGGCAGTGTCATCAACCGGTATACCCCAGGCCTTCACTTCACCAATATCGGCCCAATGCAAATGCAATCTGCCGGAAATCTTGGCATCTGCGATTTCCGGTTGTTTCTGAATTTCTTTTAACCACTCCAGGCTGGAATCGACTGTATGGATCTGGATTAACTTGGACCGAACTGCGATCAGGGTGCTGCCTCCACACCCGAACTCGACAAGCTTTGTCTTCTTGGCGAGTACCTCAGCGTACAGCTCTATTTCGGCCGGTGACATTACAATATCCAAAGTGAATCCTCCCCTTAGTGTACCGGGATCAGCTCAAAAATGTCACTTTCGTGTGTTTACCCTAACATGTAGTCAGCTTTGGCCCCGGAGTTAGACCGAAAATGTGGTTGGGGGGGCTCCGGAAATGCAAAGATCGAACATACGGTGATAGGCCGACTCAATATTAAAGGTAAACCGTTTGATATCGAAAAGAGGCGCCTCGTCTCGGTGGGCCGCCAACCGCTGGCGCAAACGAAGCAGCAATTCCGGCTCAAGGGCCAACTTAATGGCCAGGGCCTCATAGTCTTCTAGCGAGTGGGTCACCAGCTCGGGTAACCCTACGGCCTGCAATAAACTGCCAGCTACACGACTGGCGAATGTTGTTCCCGTGCAAGTCAAGATAGGTAACCCGGCCCAAAGGGCATCGCTTGCCGTGGCATGGGCGGTGTATGGTCGAGTATCCAAGAAAAGATCTGCTAAACGATAGCGAGCCAAATATTCCGGGCGCGGCAACCTGTTTCCGAACACCAGGCGATCTGCCTCCACGCCCCTGGCAGTGGCTTCACGACGTAGGTTAGCGGATATGGACAGATTTGATTCAAGCAGCCAAAGCACGCTTCCTGGAACTGCAGTCAAAATACGCATCCAACAATCAAACACGTTTGGAAGAATCTTGTGGCTGCTGTTAAAATTGGTGAAAACAAATCCGTCCTCTGGCAAACCACAAGCCGCACGCGTGGGAGCATAAGATGCGATCTGTCTCTTGGTATCATTACATTGAAAGCAATCCGGGAGGTAGATTATTTGTTCGCTGTAAAACACCTGCTGATCTTTGGGGATTACGAAATGATCGGCGATGAGATAATCAATGAATTCTGCCCCGGACGAAGCGGCAAAGCCAAGAAAACAGACCTGGATAGGAGAAGGACGATAAGCCAATATCTGATGTCGTTGATAATGAGTATAGCCGCTCAAATCAATTAGAATGTCGATGCCGTCATTTCGTATTAGCTGGGCGGCTTCCTTATAGGGATGATGTCCAAGCTCAATAAAGTGATCAAAAGCCAACTCCAGGCGAGCTCGCAATGGACTCCCATCGTCCGGGCCAATGGAATAGCCAAATGTTTCAAAATAGTTGCGATCATGACGCTCAAACAATTCTACAGCCAAGGTTGCCCCGGGGTGGTCGCGAAATTTATTGCTCAGGTAACCGATGCGGATTTTTTTTCGAGGGGAGGGGGATCGGGCTGGGAGTGGTTGGATGTCTCTGGCCAGTTTAGAGGCCATCCATTTGGCGCATTCGATTTGTTCGGCGGGATTATCAGAAATCGTCATCAGGTAAAGCAGAGGTAGACCATATTTTCCATTCTTGAGCATGGCCTCATGGATTCTTCCCCACAGCTCCTGGAATCTGGTCCAGTCACCAATCATCAATCGATTCACCAATAGCTTGCCCAAAACGGAAAGGTCATCTTTATCCAGGTCTTCGGCAAGTTGGTAAGCTTTCAAGGCCCTGCTGATATCACCTGCAACCTCCCAGGCCATCCCCACGCTTAGGTGGGCCTGAACGTTTTTGGGGTCCAGGTTGACCGCCCTCAGTCCGGCCGCAAGCGCCTCTCTGGGACGCCATCTTCGGAAAGCAAATTGGCTGGCCAATATATGAGCCTGCACGAGATCAGGTGCTTTTTTGATCGCCAGACACAACGTTTCTTCCGCCCGACCTGCATTCCCCTCTCCGAATAATCGGCGGGCCAGGTCGACCAGAGCTAGAGGAGAAAATTCCCCCGTACATTCTTCAGGACAAGAGTTCGACATATGTCTCAATGGGTCAGTTACCTCAATCAGCCGACGGCATCATCCAAAAGGGTATCCACCACAACCGGTAAGGCTGTTAGAGAATCAGGCATCTCAAGCATCTTGACCGAGACCCGTTCCGCTAGGCCGGCGCATGCAGCCCAATCATTTGCCGGAATACGGGTGATCCAGCGCGGGGTGAAACGGGTGCTCATGAGGGCGGCTACTGCTTGGGAGCGGACTAAAGGTGTAATGACCGTTTTGTGTCCTTTCCGTCGTCCTAGAATATAGATAGCCTGGAGAGGCTGCATGTCGGAGCTAAACCCACCCCTAAGGTGGGTTACATTTAACCAGCGCTTGTCGTCACCCGATCCTGGGCTGAAGACTCTTGGCGAGGCATCTGTGCCAGTTAGTTTCATAGCAGCTTGCTGGGTCAGACGTAACAGCGGATAACCGGGTATAACACGGCCGTTTTTGGTAACGGTCAGGTCATCACTGACCAGGGATAGACCCCTTTGCAGCAAGGCCACGGCCAGGGTAGATTTACCGCGACCTGAGGCACCTGCCAAAGTAATGGCCCGACCGGACAATGACAAAGTAGTCCCGTGCCACACCGGATAGCCCAGGGAGTAAATCAAAGTGGCGATGATCGGCCCAAGAAGTAATCCCCCTAAATCGTGTTCTGGGGTACTCCCCTCAACTTCAATCCGCCGTTTCGCCAGCCACAAACGGAACTTATTCCAGTGCCCCGTGGTATCTTCGAAACCCAAGGACCAGCCATCGGGTAAAACATTCCATCTGTAGCCTCTCTGGGGCGAAGCGCAGGCCGGGATAGGGGCGCATGAGCCTGGCCAATCTACCAAATAGTCAGGCTGACCGGTGGCCGATTCCGGGGTCAATGGTAAGGCGAACGGGACTCGCAGCCTCAAACCGAACAAGTGGTAGTTTGGCACATCTAATAAACTCATTTGGGTGGATGTCCCAATATCGCATCTCGCCAATAGTCCACCGGAGGTGCATCTACCATTCCGGCCTTAATGGCAGATAGGTGAGCCACCTCCCACCGTGAGGCCATCTTTTGTCGCAGCCTGACATCGTTGCCATCCGCCAACCGCACAAGCCAGCAAGCGGCCTTTTCCAAATCTGAGACACTGGTGAAGACTTGACGATCCGATAAGCGAGCCAGAGGCAGATATTCTCGGAGGGGAGTTCCAGGATAAACCTCAAAAAAATAGCGGAAACGATGTTGGCGCAGCTCTCGCCACCAAATGTTTAGTTTAGCCACTGAGGTTTGCTGAGGATGCCTCCGGTGTCGATGCAGCATATGTTGAACATTGCCCATCCGGTAACGCTTGTGCAACCTGACAAGCATCTCGTAGTCGTCAAAAAACACATTTTCGGGAAAGGGGTTCTGCCTCAGAATATGCCCTTCCGCCAGCAGAGTGGAGTAAAGCAAACCGACGCGAAAGAAAAGCTCACGGCCAATACTCTCATGATCTTCGGGAAACCAAAGTTTGCCCTGGCTGGCTCCGAACTTGACGGCTTGGGCACCACACATCTGAATTCCGGTGACGCGCATCCAGTCCACCTGAATGGCCAATCGTTCCGGGTGAGCTATGTCATCTGAATCCATCCGGGCGATAAGCTCTCCCTGAGCGTGACTCAGCGCGTGATTTGTAGCCACGGTTGAAAACACGTGGTCTATGAATATGGGCTTAATCCGACTATCGCGCGCAGCGTATGCCCGCAGAATATTAGGGCTGCCGTCTTCCGAGCCGTCGTCTACAGCGATCAACTCCAGATTTCGATAGGTTTGATTGAGGATGGAATCAATAGCCTCAGGCAGATACTGCGCAGTATTGTATATCGGCATAATGACCGAAATAAGAGGATGGCCGTTTTGCATGTGTCCCCTTGTCGCTCACCGATCTTTTTTCGCCGAATACTCCGTGGCGGTCAATCAATTGAATCGGGGGTGAAATGGACCGCTGGACACAGAAATTATCGGTGATCTGACGAAAAGAACGAAAATCAAAGTAGTCATCAACCACGATGAAACCATCAGGCTCCACCCGGTCGTAATGCGACTCCCGGCTAGTCCTGATGCGCTATAAAATCGCCGTCAAGGCGCTGAATGGCCAATTTTTCGACTGGAGCGGAAGGGAAAATGCGATTCTGTCTAACCACAGTTCAAGGTCACGTCGATGCCAGAGATGGCCGGAGGCAAAAGGGCTTCTACGCGGATATCCTCAATATCGCCTTCATACTCTCCGACCAGCCCCACCATTAGCCCAGGCACCGGCCAGATCTTCCAGAAGTTCACAACTTCGTGGAAAAGGACCGGATAACGCAGCCAGCGAGCCCTATTGTAATTTCACGCTAATGGCGTTCTTCCCGCTGGCCACAATGGTCATGACCCGACGAAAATATCTGTCACGGTCCACGTTTTTTGTCTGCTATGAATATCCGATGCCGTCATTAGTTAAGCTAATGGTAGAGCTGCTGGCCGTCGCCGACACCTCGACTTCCTCTGCAAACGGCTTAGTCCAGGGAAGTTTGCCTGATGAAGAAGCAACTGGGGCATCAACTAATAGGAAGGACTGAATTTTTGAATCATTCATAAGTTGCGTCCTTTTCTATGATGATCGGGAGAGCTATCGCCAACGATTAAAGTTAATCTGTTGGGATTGAACCGTATTGTTTTGAATGTCTTATGAGTTGCAGATCAATGTCATTGACTTAAGGGTGCCGTGCGTATTTTTAACCATGTCCCCAGGGTGGCGCTTCGCTGACCCTGGGCTATATTTGGTAACCCCTCCGGGGTATTAGAATGGTGGCCTGGTCAATGCTGAGCTTAGCCCCGGCAATGGATTTTCAAGACGAATCATCTCGTTCCGGTTGGCAAAACACATTTCCCCGAAGGGGAAAAACAATCTAGCCCAGCGACTGTGTTCGTT
>JADFXY010000169.1:0-9377 GCA_015233355.1 Deltaproteobacteria bacterium
TGGCCGAGTTTCTCGATGCCTATAATTATTCGAATCAGAATGTGCTGGAACTGGGATGCGGCGAAGGCTTCGAATCATTCTATCTGGCCTCCCGCGGGTTAAACGTCACGGCCGTGGACATCTCCCCCACCGTCATCGAAAAGTGCCGGGCTTTGGCCTTGGAAAGAGGCGTCGATATCAATTTTCAAGTCGGCGACATGACCCAGCTTGATGCACTTGCGGGAGAATCCTTTGAGTTAGTGGTCAATGTCGGTTCCTACCATATGCTGCATCAATATGAGCATCGAGAGCGTTGCCTGCAGGAGATAAACCGGCTATTAGTCCCTGGCGGCCGACTGTTTTTCCAAAACGGCCTCAACCTGAAAGAAGCGGCCGTCTATTTTCCGGAAGACAGTGAAAGAATCAAAGCTTTTAAGGAACTGCGGCGGAATTACCGGCCGGGGCAACCAGCCCCTCGCCGGGTCGTAATCAACGGCCGGGAAGAAACTATTTCTCTGCCGGTCAGTCCCAAGACCTGGTTCGCCCGCCTCGATGAATATACGGCTGAAATAGAAGCGGCGGGGTTTCAGGTGGAGCAGGCCCTTCGGACCAATCGGGACCGGATCAACATCGGCTGGGAAGCGGTGGTTGTGGCCGGGAAATGAACTGGTACGGGTCGGAATAAAAAGCACAACCTAAACAGGCCCATTTCCGCGGCCTAAAAACCAATGATCAGCACTTTTCCATTCCAAACGGATGTGAGGCCCCCGATCATATTCGAAGATGGTCAGGCCGTGCTTTATCACCAGTATTGCCACCTTGCCTTTGGCAGCCTGAACAGGGCCGTCAATCCCTCCCCAAACATCGTTCGTGATTTTTGGTTCATCCGGCTAAAGCGTACTTGGCCTCGTGAACGGCCATGATTTTTAGTTTGAAAAATTCGGTGTCCCTGTAACCGTAGGCTTGTCGCTTCATGGTTTTTATTTTGTTGTTTGTCCCTTCCAATGGTCCTGTGGAGATAGGGTGGTCATAGTAGGCCAATAGGCCAAAACGGTGGGCGCCCAGAGTTTGAGCGAATTTCTTGAACAGTTGGATGTCGGTGGAGCTAGCCCGATCGATCCAATCATTCAAAAAGGATTCGGCATTGGACTCAGAAGCTTCTGCTCATGACCTGGGTGTCCTTTCTGACCGCCCTGTTTTCGACCGCTCTTTCGGATAGCCCTTTTGGGCTTCTGATAAGGGTTGTCAGTTGAGGAAGGGTTGCTGGAATTCGTTGAGTCCTGGTTCAGTTTAGCGGTCAGCTTCCTAAGACCAAAGTGGATTTTGTTTTGACGGCAGTTTTATTTTGAAAACGGTGCCTTTGTTGACGCTGGTTTGGACCTCGACAGCTCCC
Source organism: Deltaproteobacteria bacterium (assembly GCA_015233355.1). Lineage (GTDB taxonomy): Bacteria > Desulfobacterota > JADFXK01 > JADFXK01 > JADFXK01 > JADFXK01. The sequence continues at coordinate 1,373 of JADFXY010000169.1, forward strand.
CGATGGCGATCCACAATTCCATACACCACAGATAAACCTAACCCTAAGCCCTTCCCTTCCGTTTTTGTAGTGAAAAAAGGTTCAAAAATGTGGTCTAAGTCTTCTTTGGCGATGCCGCAACCAGTGTCGGAGACCTTAATCAATACTGTCTGGTCAACCGGTTGGACGTCGCTTTCCAGGGTTAACCTCCCACCTTGGGGCATCGAGTCCAGGGCGTTTAAAATTAGATTAATAACCGTTTGCTGAAGCTGATTATCGTCCCCCCAGACGAGAGGTGGAGTTGGATGAAATTTAGTAATCAATTCAACGTTGGAAAGCTGCAAGTTATGCTGACTCATTATCACACATTTTTCCAGGACGTCGTTAATTTTGACGCAGCGAAACTCTGATAGCGGTTTCCTGGAAAAGGCCAATAAGTTACTAACAATCTTAGAACAGCGGTTGGTTTCGCTTTCCATCAACTCGAGATAGTTTTTAAATTTTTGCTGGTGGAGGCCGTCAATCGGACCCTGAGCGGTGATCTTTTTCATCAAACGTATATAGTTCAGGGTTCCGGTTAAAGGATTGTTGATCTCATGAACCATGCTGGCGGCCAGCCTCCCCAGCGAGATCATTTTATCCTGATGCAACAGCCTGGTTTGGTCCGCGAATTCTTGTTCCAGTTTGCGTAGTTGCCACAGATCCTTAAAGAAACCAACCAATCCAATCTCCAGCTCCCCTTCGGTCAAAACAGCCCCGGAAAATTGGACCGGCACTTGGGCCCCGGCCTGATTGATCAAATGAGTTTCGTAAAGGTACACCCGATTTGGCCCCCCCAGTCCGGGGGAAAGCAGCTTATGCATCATATCTTGATAATCGGCCGGAGCGAAAAAATCTTTCAGACTCTTTTGATGAATCACGTCCTTCTTATGATATCCCAACATTAGCTCTGAGGAGCGATTGAAGATGATAACCTTTCCGCCGGGATCACATCCGATAATGCCGTCTATGGAGCTTTCAATCAGGTTGTCTTGAAATTTGCTGATCTTGGCCAATTCTTCAGCCGTGTCAAGCCAACGTTTTTCCAACAACTCCGTATATTCATGCAGTTTCCGATTCCGGATTAGTCTCTCCTGGGCCCGCTTAAGGGCGACTTCGAGAGCCATATCGCTCACCGGTTTCATTATGAAATCGGAAGCACCTAATTGCAGGGCCTGAATGGCCGTGTCAATTTCCACATGAGCCGTGATGACGATGACTTCTTTGTCTGAATCCAACGATTTGATCTGCTGGAGCACCGCAATTCCGTCCAGGCCGGGCATTTTCAGGTCAGTGAGGACAATATCCGGCCTGACCGCAAGGAACACTTCCAGCCCGGCTTCCCCGTTGGGCGCCTCCCAGACCTGATACCCGGCGTCGCGCAAGGTAATGGACAACACTTTGCGGATCGAGTCATCGTCGTCAATTAACAGGACTTTCCATTCTGAGACCGCGTATGTCATAATTTTACTTTGGATGTGTTAGGGTTAAGCGAGGGGTCGAGCGGCCTGAGAATAGAGGGAGCCGGGCCGTGAAAAATCTCACCTGGTCGGGTGATGGCGTGGCTGGTTGATTCTTGCCGGCAATTTAAAGCAACTAGCCGGCAAGAATCAACAGGATTTTTGACTGCACCAATGGTGGCTGGGCTGACAACAAGGCAGTACGTGAGTTCCGCCTCTCTCATGCCGCCAGTTTGTTTAAGAATTTTTTGGTAACGGATAAGTTCAGACCTAGCTTCAGTGTGTCTTGGTTCAGTCCCAGGGCCAGACCGATCAATTGAGGAAGGTAAATTATGGTGTTAGTCAAGTTTGCTTGCTCCCGCCTGGAGATTCCTTTTTGAAAACCATCGAGGTTGGTCTGGCACATGGGGCAGACTGTGGTTATGCAATCCGCCCCCTGGGCAGCCTTGAGGATGGCGCCTGAAAGAGTTTGGCCGATTTCTTTTTTGGTGGTCATCAGCGCCGCCCCACAGCACTTGGCCCCCATTTCCCAAGGATGGACCTCCGCCCCCAGCGCATTAATCAGCCGCTCCATGGATATGGGACGCTGCGGATCATCAAATCCGAGGTATGGCCGCAGGCTTTGACAGCCGTAATAAGGAGCGACCCGGAGACCCGAAAGTGGCCTGGTTACTTGAGCCGTGATGTCATCCGCTGCAAAATCCGTGACTAAGACGTCCAGAAGGTGCCTGACCTTGAGCCCTCCCTGATAAGACAGGTTTTCCACGGCCAACGCCTGGTTGACCTTATCAGCCAGACCCGGTTCCGCCTTAAGGTCAATCCCCACCCGTTTCATGTTCAAGTAACAGGCGCTGCAAGGAACCAGAATATCCGCGTCGAACCTCAGACGTTCCGCCAGGGCCAGGTTGCGGGCCGGCAGCACCAAAGACATGAGCCGGCTGTTGGCCTCTGCCGCGCCTGCACCACAACAGGTCCAGTCTTCGATCTCGACGAGTTCGGCGCCTAAAGCCGCCATCAGGGCCCGGGTGGAGCGATCATATTCTTGAGACGAGCCGTCCAGGGTGCAGCCGGGATAATAGATGTATTTCATGGGAGGTTCTCCAGTTCCTTGATCTTGGCAAAGAGGGCGTCAAATCTGCCAGGCCCGCCGAATTTGGGCACCTCCAGGGCGAGTTTGCCCTTGCTTAATAGTTTCAACCCCAGACCGGCGAAACCCAGGGGAAAGAGGGGATCCTTCATCGACAAGAAGTACCGGTTGATGAACTCCATTTCCTTAACCCGGCCGTGCTGCTGCACCGTGGTCATAAAACTGCGGTAAAAATTCATACTGGCCTTGTGTTTTGTGATTCCTTCGGCGTCAGCCAGGCGCTTCAGGGCAGAGATGGTCTGAGTCAGCGGCAGTCCTCTGGGGCAACGCAAGGTGCAGTAGTAGCAGGCAGAGCAGAGGTAGAACGTTCTACTCTGGAATATCTCATCCTTCAGCCCCAGTTGGACCATCCGCCAGAGCTGCCTGGGCGTGTAATCCATAGCGTAGGAGTTGGCGCAGGAACCAGTGCAAGAACCGCACTGCATACAGGCGCGGACCTTTTCCAGCACCTCGGCCAGGCCTTCTGAAGCTTCAAATTTTCTTTGCTTTTCCACCAAATTTTGGTTAGGTGCAATCATTACCTTGACCCTCCCGTTAAATTGCCTCTGGTTCAGAAGACCTCTTGCAAGGCCGCATCGATAGTGTAAAACACTTGTTTGTCATGTTGACCTCTCAAGATAGACGCCCCGTTAGGGCAGACCGCCGCACAGGCGCCGCACCCCTGGCACATCAATTCGTCGACATTGATTCGACCCGTCTCTTCATCTAGGCTTCGAGCGCCATAGGGACAGGCGGAAATACATTTTTCGCACAACGAACACAAGGCCTGGCGGATTTCAGCTACGGTGTATCCGGCCGCCAGGGATTCGTTCTTGAGTATGCGGAGGGCGCGCATAGCCGCAGCCTCACCGGTGGCGACGGATTCAGCTAAAGATCGCGGGGACTGAGCCAGGCCGCAAAAAAACAGACCCTCCCGGATGGAGTCGACCGGCCGCCACTTGGATTCGGCTTCTACAAAAAAGCCGTCCTGGTCGAGGTTCACTTGAAATATTTGAGCCAGACCGGCATTATCGCCGGCCCTGATTCCGGTGCTCAAAACCAGGGCGTCCGGTTCCACCAAAACATCCCGGTCTAAGATGATATCTCTGACCGTAATACTCACCCGTCCGTCATGCACGGTGACCACCGGCTTCCGGTCTACCTGGTATTGGAAGAGGATGACCCCCTTCTCCCTGGCCTCGGTATATTGGGCCTCCATGAAACCGTGAGACATAAAATCCCGATAGAAAATAACCACACCTATTTTTGGATTTTTTTCTTTAAGATACAGGGCGTTCTTCAGTGCTCCGGCACAGCAGACACGGCTGCAATAGTTACGCGGCTCTTCTCTGGAATCCACACATTGAATCATGGCCACGAGTTTGAGTGAGTCGGGGGTTAGTTGCCCATCATGCAGCCTGGCCTCAAATTCATGTTGGGTCATGATGGCCGGACTCTGTCCGTAAGCATAGGAAGTAGTTTGGGCTTCCAGGCCGCCTGTAGCTATGACGGTGACTCCATGCTCTAGCGTCTCGCCTTGCCCATCCGCTTTTTCGATAGTGGTCAGATATCGGCCGACATGGCCCACCGAGGTAACCACTTTGGCCTTCTCATAAACGTGGATAAGCGGATTCTTCTGAATTTTGGCGATGGTTTGAGCCAAGAGTTGATCAGGAGACTCACCGCTCAGCGTCCAATGCAAGTGCCGCAGGTTGCCGCCTAATTCCGCCGTCTGTTCTACCAACATAACTTCGAATCCATGGGCGGCAATGGCCAGGGCCGCGGTCATGCCGGCAATTCCTCCGCCTAGGACCAGGGCCTTTTGACAGATATGCGTTTCTCGGACCGGAGCAGACTCTTGCTCTCGGAGCCTGGCCAGGCCCATGGCCATGAGCCGGGTGATATTTTGAGCGTGCTGTTTTCTATCCGTGACCGCTCCGGAAAAAGCTGGAGTACGAATATCAACCACTTCAATCAACGCCGGGCTGAGATCAATCTGCCGGGCCAGTTCCTGGGCCTTGCGGGTGTAGAGATATGGATTGCAGGCCGCGATCAAGACACGATTGGCATTACTCTGCCGCAATTCTTGAACCAGTTCGTTCCATCCCTCCTCCACACATATTTTTTCTCCATGATACACCCGTTCAACCGAAGGGAGGCCATTGACGGAGTTATTCAATGCCGTTATGTCCACGGTATTCGTCAGGGTTTGTCCGCAGCCGCAAACAGCTACAAACGTTTTAGGAAGTTCTTTGGACACATCACGATATTCAACTTTTGTGGAGCTGACCTCGGTTAATCCACCGCCTTTGCCGTGAATGAGACTTGAGGCCGCCAAAGCCGCCGCGTTGGCCTGAACCACCGACTCTGAAATATCTCTCGCCCCGGAGGCGGAACCGGCTAAGAAAATTCCCTCGCGAGAGGTTCGGCATAAGGAAAATCCCTGTGACTGAAAAAAACCCCAATGGTTGAGATGACATCCGGTTATTTCAGCTAATTGTCCGGCTTCCGCGGCGGGCATCTGACCGGTCGACAAAACCACCAGATCAAATTCCTCTTCGTGTTTTTCCCCAGCCGGATCAATATATGATATTTTAATAGGACCCTGATTATCGGATTGGCCGAGGGAATGCACCCGGCTTCTGACAAACCTGACGCCTAGATCTTGCTCGGCCTTGTCTCGATAACGTTGAAAGTTTTTTCCATGGGTCCGCATATCCATGTAAAATATGGCCGTATCAACTTTTCCGTCACTGAGTTCTTTGGCCAGCCGGGCTTCTTTAACCGCGTACATGCAACAAATTGACGAACAGAAGTTTTTGTCTTCTCTAATGTTCCGTGAGCCGACACATTGCAGCCAGGCTATTTTGTTGACCTCCCCACCGTCTCCGGGACGGGTCAACCGGCCGGGATGAGGGCCGGAACCACTGATCATCCGTTCAAACTCCACAGCCGTGACCACATTGGGGCAGAGACCGTAGAGGTAAGGATTGTCACCGCCGGCGGGATCATAGGACTTAAATCCGGTGGCTAAAACAATCGCTCCGACGGTCAATTTGACTTCCCCGGTCTTTATGAGGTCCTGGTAAAGCCTAAAAATCAGGTGGACCAGCGTGTCTGGATCAAATGGTTTCATCAAATAATCTGAAGCCCCAAGTTTCATGGCCTCCACCGCAGTCTCCACTGTGGCGTAAGCCGTCATCATCACAATAGGTAAATTTGGTTTGAGCTCTTTGGCCTGTTTCAGCGTCTCGACGCCATCCATCCCGGGCATCTTGATATCCAGGAGCATGAGGTTGTACTCATTCCGGGCCAGAGCAGCCAGGGCCGCCGGACCGGATTCCGCCATATCTACGCTGAACCCTTCTTCCGCCAGCCATTCTTTAAGCGAGTCGCGGACAATCAATTCGTCATCAACGACCAGGATCCGAAATTCTTTACGCCGGGCCAGTTGCAGGTCTATGGCCCCGGTGGGACAAGCCTGGACGCAAGCGCCGCACAAGGTACATTTATCTCCGTCGATCACGTAATGGTTGGGTATATTGTGCGGGACAGGCAGGTAAACGGCTTTTCGGTTGGTCAAGCCGGCATTGAATTCATCAGGAACCACCACGGGGCAAACGTCGGCACAGGCCCCGCAACCGGAACATTTGGCCGGATCCACCAGAGTCTGTCTGGTAGATAACGTAGCTTGAAAGTTACCGGGTTCGCCTTCCAATCCCACCAAAGAGGTAGCCGGGGATAAAGAAATATTCCTATGAAATAAACCCTTGCGTAAGCAGTATTGAGAAGAAGCGTCGCGTTCCACCAGCGGCAGCATTTTACACATCCCGCAATGATCACTAGGAAATTGGTAATCCAACTGAGTTAGAGTCCCGCCAATATGGGGAGCCTTGTCAATCAACATGACCTGGTAGCCAAATTCAGCCAGATCCAAGGCGGCCCGAATGCCGCTGATCCCTGCCCCAACCACCAATACCGAACCAATTTTCTTGTTTATCATGATAAACCCCACATCAATTGTGTTCCAGGCGGGTTAGTCGCGATCAATCTTTGCCTCCGGTCAGTTCGGCAAATTCCTTTTCGCGAAAAATGGACAAGGGCGGAGCCTCGTCAACACTCCGGCCGGCCTGGTAGTCAAACACTTTTTGAGTATCCCTGGCGATGGTCCGAAACAGCTCCATGACCGGCACGTCGTTAGGACAGGCATTGGAGCATTGTCCGCACCCGACGCAAGCCGTACTCATGTGGGCCAATCTGGTGATGTGGTAAAAAACCGTATCGGTGGGCATCTTGATCAAGCCCTTCTGTTTGGACCATTGGAGGTATTGGGCCGGGTCGTGATCAAAGACATCGGTTACGAACACACATTCGCGGCAGTAACAGACCGGACAGGCCACCCGGCAATTATAACAATTGACACAGTTGGCCAGGTAGCCGGTCAACCCGGCCAGGTCTTTAGTCGCCTGAGCAGTATCGGAGAACATTTGATCCCGAAAGGCCGTTCTGGCTGCAACCAGCTTTTCTATCACTTTTTGCCGCTCCGGAGGTTCCGAAGCGGCGGGCAAATCCAACCGGGCCAACACCGCTTCGCCTGCGGGCGTATTGGCTTTAACCAGAAGCTGTTGATTGATATCCATCCCCAGGAATTCAACCTGCAGGTCGGCATTCTCCGGCACAGGATACTCGCAGGCCCGGCAAGCCGCGGCCGGCTCAAACCCATTTATGACGCCTCCTTTACCCGCGATCATATTTTCATGGAATTTTATCGTCATCCCGCGGGGATCGCCCTGGGAAAGCCTGGAGTAGGCGGCGTTGCTGTAAGCGCCCAGGCAATCAAACCCAATAATTAAAATGTCATCCAACCGGCCTTGCTTCAGTTTGACCAATTCCACAAAGGCCCTGATTTCACAAGACCTGAGGGTCACAGCCAGTTTATGGCCGAGAGCCCGGGAGGTTAACTTGGACACCACCTTAGCCGCGTTAAGAGGAAACGCCGGAGCTAAGGGGTCAACCCCGTCCAGTTTTTCGGGGTCGGTAACCAGGGTGGGCATAACCACGTTTTTCATCGGGAGATGTTGCGGGACCAGGATCGCTTCAATATCACCTTTAACCAGAAGGTCTTTGAAGAAACCCTGGATGGATTCAATCGGTTTATTATCTTTTACTTCTACCTTTACCGTCTTAGCCATTCTTGCCTCCTGCCAGATAACGGTGAGCCTTGGGGGCCGGCAGCTATCAGCCCATTCGTCACTCGTTGCTTGTTGCTGGTTGCTCCTAAGAAACTACCCGGCACAGGTCGCCAAGGGGGTACACAGTTCCGGGGAGGCCGACGGCGGTGCCATCGGAGTTAGGGTGATCTCGTAGCCCAGTTGTTTGGCCGTCCGTTTGATATTGTTCA
>JADFXY010000016.1:0-25122 GCA_015233355.1 Deltaproteobacteria bacterium
CGCCCCTACCCAGGGCGTTGCCCTGGGCTAACATAGAGCGCCCTTTCAGGGCTTAATCGGAATAGACTATTTATTAGAATAGGATCCGATGACCTGGCGACCTTAAGTCAATGACATTGGGTTGTATGTTACTGGTTACTCGTTGAAGATAACCAGCAAGATGTAACGAGTAACCAGCAACCATATCAGGGCATGAGCCCCATGGCTCTCCAGTAGAAAGAACTGATCACAATAGCCGCGATCACCGAAACCGCATAAATTCCTCCACCCAGACTGACGTGGCCCGGACTCCAGCCGCGGCTTTTTGACATGGCATCCCCAATCATGATGAACGGCTGCTGGTAAGAGAGGAAAAATGAGTTACCTGCGGCAATAACCGCGACCGCGACCAGGGCCGGATGCAATCCAAAATTTGTGTGCAGTGGGATGAAGAGAGGGGCGGTCAAGGCAATGGTGGAAAAGCCCCAGGGAATATCAATAAACCGGATCAACCAAAAGCCGATGGTGATTACCAGTAAGAACAATAAAGGCGAGGACGCCAAAGAAAGAATGCTCGGCTCAATCATGGGCCGCACCCAAGCGGTGATTCCTGATTTTATAAAAATAGCCTGGAGGCTAAGCGCCGCCCCGAAGAAATTAATGATATCCCAGTTGACGCCGGTGGAGATTTCAGGGAAATCGATGACCCCAAAGACCATCAAGGCAAAAAAGGCCAACAAGGCAGTGGCCGTGGTCGGAATGTGGTGCAGCTTTTCCGTCGTAAACATAATCAGTGTGGCGGTCAAGATAACACCAGTGATGAGTTCATGCTTACTCATTTTCCCCAGAGCGGTATATTGTTCCTTAAAGGTATCCTTGGAGATGGCCAGCTCTTCTTTGGGCTTTAAAAAGACGTAGATGAGAATGACAAAGAATAGGGTTATCAAGAGCCAGGGCACGGACATGTACTCAAACCAGGACCCGAAGGTGACCAACGGCTTTACTTCCGCCGGGAAGAAACCCATCATGAACGGGCCCCATAATGAGCCGGTCAACCAACCCGTACCGGGCAACAAGGCGCTGGCCCAGGCCACGAGGCAGATGAGGGCGGAACCACGGGACCGGTCAGGGAGCCGGCAGGCCTCGACCAGATTGATCGCAATCGGCATAACGATAGCAAGCCTGACGGTAATAGATGGGGTGAGGGCCGACAGAGCCACACCGATAATCACCCAGCTTAGGATAACTGACGAATAGGTAGGCTCAAATGTTTTTAAAACAAAGTAGGCTATCCGTTTCCCTAAGCCCGTCTTGACCAGTGCAAATCCGAAGAAAAGGGCCGGAATCAACACCCAGATCCCGGAGCTGGTGTATCCGCTGACGACCGTGGCCAAGGGTAAATTGAAAGCTATACTACCCCCCAGCAGGATGGCCCCGCCGGCAAAATAGGCCAGAGTGGAATCCCTAAAAATCCATAAGCCGAGTGTGACGAAGACCACCGCCAGAATTTGGTGCCCCTGGGGTGTCAAATTGGCAAATGGTTTGAAAATGCCGATGAACAAGGCCAATATCACTACGATAATCAGCCCCATTTTTTTTGAAGTTAGCATAGGTTTCCTTCCTACATGAATTTATTAGAGGAACTGTTATAGAGACCCTAAGCGTAACTGATTTGACGGGTTTCGGCCACGGATCTACTTATTCATCCGCAGCTTAAACCGCTGAATCTTTCCGGTGGCCGTCTTAGGCAGCTCATCGATGAAATGGATTCTCCAGGGGCGTTTAAATTTTGGTAACTTAGCCCCTATGAATTCCAACAATTCGGCGGACAACTTGTCCCTCTCCGCTGATTCAGGACCAACATTGGCGACTACGTAAGCAAAGGGCTTGACCAGACCTTCCACCTTTTGGCCGACCACGGCGCACTCATTCACGTCCCGGTGTTCTATCAAGGCGTACTCGATCTCCATCGGCGAGACCCAGATTCCGCCGACCTTGAGCATGTCATCGCCCCGGCCTTGATAGGTGAAATAACCATCCTGCAGGCTATACATGTCACCTGTCCGGAACCATCCGTCGGGTAGAATCTTTTCCGCATTAACTTCCGGCCTGTTCCAGTAACCGGGGGTGATACTGGTTCCTCTGATTAAAAGGTGGCCGGTTTCTCCGGGTCGAACTGCCTTATCTTCGTCATCGACTATTTTAGCTTCGTATCCCGGCACCATCCGGCCCGAGGTTCCTTCTTTGATGTCACCCGACAGGTTGGAAATAAATATGTGGAGCGCTTCGGTGGATCCGATTCCGTCCAGGATGTCCAGACCGGTGTTTGCTTTCCATTGTCTCAATATTTCCGGCGGCAGGGCCTCTCCGGCCGAGACACATATCCGGATTGAAGGGAACTTGGCTCCGTCTAAATTTTTTAACAATGAATTGTATTGGGTCGGCACCCCGAAAAACACGCTGGGCTGGTATTTGGTCAAGGTCTCGATCACTTTTTCCGGGGTAGGGGGGTCGGGCAAAAGGACGGCGGTCGCCCCAAATCTGAGCGGGAAGGTCAATCCGTTGCCAAGTCCGTAGGCAAAGAAAAGCTTGCTGACCGAGAAACAAACGTCATCTTCAGTAATGTTAAGGACGTTTTTAGCGTAGGAGTCGGCTGTAAAGACAAGGGATTCGTGCTTGTGCGGGGTTCCTTTCGGTTTACCCGTGCTGCCCGAGCTGTAAAGCCAGAAGGCAATATCGTCTGGTTTGACCAGATGTGGATCAGCCTCGGGGGAGGCGGCGGCAAAAAGCGATTCCAGCCCGGCGTCGCTAAAAAGCCGATGGCATTCGTGCTGGGTCTGAACTGTGGCGGCTTTGCTGGATTCCGGAGTCACGAGCACCCGGGCTTCACTGTCATGGAGCAGATAGTGGTAGTCATCCGCACCCAACATTGCGTTGACCGGCACCGGCCAGGCGCCGCATTTTATACTGCCCAAAAAGGCATACACGAACATGGGCGAGTCCGGCATCATGATCATGACCCGGTCTGTCGGCTTGATGCCCATGTTTCTGAGCAGATTGGCAAATCTATTGACGTTTTGTTCCAGTTCCCGGTAGGTCACTGCTTCGTCCCGGCAACGGATGGCTATCTTATCACCACGTGTCGATGAATATTTATTGATGAGTTCCTCGGCTACGTTGAAGTTTCCTCCGGCTACGGTACTTGCCATATTTTTCCTCTCCTTCCATCGTGTTAAGAATGCCTGACAATCATGCGGGGTTCATCTTGGGCCGACGGTCTCGTGCCTGAACGAGTGAGCCGGGAAAATTGGGTTTGCCACCCAGGCCGGCTGACCTGCTCATCCGGTCTAATACCCCCACATTCTTCGACTTGGTCCGCATAAGGTTTAACCTTTCTGAGCTGAATGCAAAACCAACGCCAAACATTCGGCCATCTTTAGAATTGTTATAAAATATGTACTTAATTGATAAAATAGTATGTCTAATGAAGACACCGGATATTTTATCCGGCTGGAGGTGGAAATATTCTTTCCATTGCCGGAAAAAATTTTGCCACTCCCGTGGATGGTGATGGCCGGATCAGCCTGACCGGACAGGACGGGAGGGCTGCCGCCCCACCCACCGCGGTCGATAGATTTCTATTAAACCGAATTCACGGTTGATCTTGTGCATAGACAACCGCACCTTATATTTTAGCCGCTGATTCGTTTATCTGGTCAGATTTTTGCATAAAAAATGAACGCGCTGCGCCAAGCATGGTATCGGTCCGGTGTCCGGACTTTTTCCTTAACATTTTATTCTGTTTCACACAATATTATTCATGGTGGTCCATTGCTAGGATCAACACTGATATTCAACTGGGAGGCGTTATGAAGAAAGCGAGTTTTAGGGCCAGGTTGTTGGGGACACTCATCCCCATTGCGGTTATGACTATCGGGGCGTTGTCTATCCTGTCCTACCGGGTGGCCTATGACGGTATTATGCACCAACAAGAGGCCAATATGCAGGGTGTAGTACGTAATGCCGTGGATGAATTGGCGACCTGGATATCCGAACGGTAAAGAGAATCCGCTCTGCTGGCTCAGACGGGAGTTTTCCAGGCCGCCTGCCACGGCAAACGAATGGACGAAGCCGGCAAGCGACTGGTAGCTGCCCATAAGATTTCCTCTGTTTATAGAAACATCTTTTTGGCTGACGTGAACGGCAAGCTGTTCATAGACTCCACCGGAGGCTCTTCGGTGGGCATAGAACTATCTAAGCATCCAGGATATAGAGATAATGTTGAGAAAGCCCGGCAGGGCCAAATTTGGATCAGCGATGTGGTGAAATCTCCGGCCACAGGGGCCCCCGTGATCCTGATCACTTCGCCCATCATGGAAGATGGAAAACAAGTCGGGATATTAGGGACCCCCATAGAACTGGCCAAGTTTTCAGAGGCATTTATCGGGAAAGTCAAGGTAGGGCGAACCGGCTATATGTTCTTGTTGGATGGCAAGGGGAAGACCCTGGCTCATCCTGATAAAAAACTCATTTTGAAGGCGGACTTTGCGGAATATGATTATGGGCGAAACATGCTGGCCCAAAAGAATGGGATGCTTGAATACAACATCCAAGGGGAAGAGCAACTCGCCTATTTCTCTACATACGAAAAAAAATCGTGGTTGGTGGTGGTCACTGTGGCCAAAGCAGACTTCCTTGGTCCGGCCAAGAGAATCAGGAATCTTTCACTTATCTTCGGCGGTCTGGCGGTCTGTCTGCTGTCTCTGGTTATTTGGTTGATTTCGACCAACGTCTTCAAGGTCATTAACCGGGCGGTCCTCGGCCTGAATGAGGGCAGTGATCTGGTGGCCGGTTCGTCAGTTCAGGTGTCGTTGGCTAGCCAAACGCTGTCTGAGGGCACTTCCACCCAGGCCGCGTCCATTGAACAGACTTCTTCATCCCTGGAGGAAATGTCTGCCATGACCAGGCATAATGCCGATAACGCCGGCCAGGCCGATAACCTGATGAAAGAGACGAAACAAATTGTCGACGCAGCAGACTCTTATATGATGCAACTGACCGCGTCCATGGAAGAGATTACTAAAGCCAGTGAAGAGACGTCTAAAATCATCAAAACCATCGATGAGATCGCCTTCCAGACGAATCTCCTGGCTCTTAATGCCGCTGTGGAGGCGGCCAGGGCCGGTGAGGCGGGAGCCGGGTTTGCCGTGGTGGCCGACGAAGTGCGGAATTTGGCCATGCGGGCGGCCGCGGCGGCCAAAAGCACCGCCGGGTTGATTGAAAATACGACTAATAAAGTCGGCGACGGGGCGGTATTGGCCATGAAAACAAACGAAGTATTCCAGGTGGTGTCGAAAAAATCGGCTAAAGTGGTTGAGTTGGTCGGAGAGATTGCCGCCGCTTCTTCAGAACAAGCTCAGGGGTTAGATCAAATTAACCTGGCAGTGGCCGAAATGGACAAAGTGACCCAGCAAAACGCGGCCACAGCCGAAGAGTCCGCTTCTGCTTCTGAGACGATGAAAGCCCAGGCCCTATCTATGAAAAACATCGTGGCCGAACTGGCCACCATCGCGGGCGGCGGGCATACTGGAAACATTGCCCCATAATTCAAATAGACGGGGGAAGAAAGGCTTTCCGGACAAGACAGCGATAAGGGCTTCGATTAGGCCGCGGCGGCGATTCCATAGCGGCAATTCCATAGTAGGTGCTCCCCGGTATGAGCCTTTGGGTCTTGATCTTATGAAAACCGGTTTCCTTTAACTGGGCGATAAGTTCCTCCACGCCGGGTAAGCGGGTCAACCCCTTCAGGGAACAGTTGACCAAATTTAGATTTGCTGCCCCAATATCCTTGCCGTCACTCTGGAAATTCATGGCCACGGCCAGGGTGCCTTGAGGTGATAGCTTAGACCGAAGCTTCTGGAACAATTCAACGCGCTCCGTAGACGGGAAGTAATACATAATATTGTACAAGGTAATTAAGTCAAAAGGGCCTTCGAGGCCATCGGCAGGGACGCGAATATCTCCGGTGATAATCCGGAATCTATCGCCCAATTTCCATTTGTTAATGTTTTGTCTGGCCTGTTCGGCTGCGACCATGTCAACGTCAATGCCGATGCCGGTGGCATTCCGGTTAGCGTTATAGGTGGTTTTCAGGAAAACGCCCGAACCGCACCCCACGTCCAGGATTCTCATGGGCTTTCGTCCAATAACAATGTCCGTGATAAAATGGCTGATGAAGGGTTCGCCGATTTTGGAGAATCTGGCGACCAAACCGCCGATGTCTTCCAGATCATCTCCCAGCGGCCCGCCGCTCATCCGGGTGGCCACTTTCCGATAGGCACCACTGCAATACGTGACGTTAGCTTGAATCATGGCCGCCAGGATGTCGCCTTCTTGCCCGATGACCGCTTTAGACCTTTTTCCCTTAATCCAGTATAGGGTGTTTCTGTACCCGAGTTCTTTGACGGACAATCCGACATCAAGAAGGGCGTCGAGAAGGTCCGGACGTTTTACATTAAGCCTCTGAATCAAAGTCTCTCTGGAGCAGGGGGTGGACAAGGCTTCAAGTAAACCTGATTCAAGCCCGGCATAGATGAAGTGCAGCCTTAGAAAAGAATTCCAGTCTCTTATGATCTGAAATAACCCCGGCATCTTCAGCGTGTGGAGTATTGTGACCAGATATTTAAGTTTCACCAGGCTACCTCCATATTTCAGCGTATTAACAGAAATTGTCATTCTCAAGCCAGTTAGGGGTTCCGGGGGTCGGGTTGGTTCAGGCCGTAGAGCTTCAGCCGTTTGCGCAAAGTAGGACGGGAGATCCGGAGCAACCGGGCCGCGGCTGATAAATTACCCTTGGTTTCGGCCATGGTCTTGAGGATATGACTCTTTTCCAGATCATCCAGAGAAGCCGATCCCGTCACCGGAGGAAGGTCCCCGGACGAAGCAGCCAGGACGGTTTTCAAGGCATCGGCCAACAGGACCGACCCCCGAGATTCTAAGACCGACTTGATCAGAACGTTTTTTAATTCCCGGACGTTTCCCGGCCAGGAATAATCTCTTAAGACAGCGTAGGCCCTATCTTCCACCTGGGTCACTGTCGCTCCCAAATCGCGATTAATCTTATGGAGAAAGAACCTGACCAGCTCCGGCAGATCATCCAACCGTTCCCGTAGGGGCGGCACGGAGATGGTGATCACCCTGAGCCGGAAAAGCAAATCCTGCCGGAATTGGCCTCGGGCCGCCAGGTCGCCCAAATTGCGATTGGTCGCGGCGATGATCCGGGCCGGGGATAGAATGGTTTTAGTCCCACCGACCCTGATGAACTCGCGGTATTCCAAAAAGCGCAATAGCTTTGCCTGCATCGCAAGCGGCAGGTCACCGACTTCGTCAAACAAGATGGTGCCTTCGCCGGCCAGTTCCAAACGGCCTTTCTTGGTTTCTGAGGCACCGGTGAAGGCCCCCCGCTCATACCCGAAAAGTTCCGATTCGAACAGATTATCCACCAGGGTGGTGCAGTCCACCGTGACGTAGGGCTGGTCATTAAAGAGTGAAGACTCGTGGATGACTTGGGCGATGAGTTCCTTACCGGTGCCGGTCTCCCCCTCGACCAAAATCGTGGCCCGGTTGCGGGAGACCAGCCCGATGGTTTTGAACAAAGCCCGCATGGCCGGGGTTTTTCCGACTATCTGATGACGCACGCCGGATTCCTGATCATCTTGGAGCAGATGGGGGATGGCATGAACTTTATCGGCGATATGCAGGCTCTTGGTCACGGCATGGTCTAGTTCGTCCACGTCAATGGGCTTGTGGATGTAATCATATGCTCCCTGACGCATGGCTTCGATAGTTGTTTCCATGTCGTGGTAGGCCGTGATCATGATTACTTTGGCGTCATGGTCGGCCTCCATGATCCGTTTGAGGATGTCCAATCCCGAAATATCAGGCAGCCGGATGTCCAAAATGATCACTCGGGGGTGATACTTGTGGTAGGCGGCCAGTCCTTCCGCCCCGGTCCCGGCTGCCTCTACCTCCAATCCCTTCTCGCTCAGATACATGTCCAGAGATTCTCGAATAGAGGTCTCGTCATCTATGATTAAAACCCGTTTTACCGGTGGCATGGCAACCTCAACACAAAAACGGCCCCGCGGCCTTTTCGGCTCAACACATCCACTTGACCGGAGTGCGCGTCCAGGATGCGTTTGACGTTGCTCAGCCCCAGACCGTGGCCTTGGCTCTTGTTGGTATAAAAAGGAGTGAAAAGGTTGGCCACTTGATCCTGGTCAATACCGGGACCGGTATCTCTGACGCCCAGTTCCAGGTGACGATTTTCCTTTCGTCCGGCCTTGGTCCAGATGGTGATGCGGCCACCTTCCGGAGTAGCCTCGATGGCGTTGAGCAAGAGGTTTATCACGGCCTGCTCTAGTTTTCCGGCATCCAGTTGAATCAATGGAATGACCTTCGAGTATCGTTCGATGATGGTTATTTTTTTTTCCTGGGCCTTGACTTCGAGCAGATCTACGCAACCCTCGGCCAGCACGGACAGATTCACCGGGGCCAGAGAGATGGTCATCGGCCGGGCGGTGTCCAGAAGTTGGTGCAAAATGACCTCTAACCGGGAGACCTCATGGACGATTATTTCCAGACGGCGGCGGTCATAGCCGCCTAAGTAGAGTTTCCGGGCCAGGATCTGCAAATTCATCTTGATGGAAGACAACGGATTCCTGATTTCATGGGACAGAGAGGCCGACAGATGTCCGACATAAGCCAGCCGCTCATGCTCTCTAACTTTGGATTCCATGGCGACACGTTCGCTGATGTCGCGACAGATCCCGATCAACACCGGCCCCTCACCCAAATCCACGACACTGGCCTTGACCTCCGTCGCCGCGTTTTCTTGGGGTACGCCCAGCCGGATGTATTGTATTTGCTTACCTCCGGAGCGCCCTTCCAAAACCCGCAAGTAGGAATCCAGCAAGGGTTCCCGGCACTCAGGAGAGGCGAAGGACAGGAATGGCCGGCCTAAGGCTTCCTCCAATGTAGTTCCATGCATGCGGCAGAAAGCCTGATTGGCAAACAGAATCATCTGATCTTGAAGCACGAAGTAGCCGTCGTTGATTTCCTCAACCAACGCCTTGTACCGCCGTTCGCCGGCAGCCAGTTCGGCGGTCCGAAGGTTTATTTTCCGCTCCAGGTTTTCGGCATGTTCCCGGAGGCTCCGCTCGTGCATCCGTTGAAAGTAGTCGGAAAAACGATGAATTGTATAGGCCAGGCAAACGTTGATCGGTTCCAGCGATTGGGCCAGGATGTCGTGGAGCCCGGAAACCGTTAGCCTCCTAATCACAATGAATCGGAAAAGTTCAAACGCCCTTTGGACATCGGACAGGGGAAACCCGGCTGATAAGCGTAATATAGTGATATAATTTATAAAATTTTCAATCCGGGTGAACCGGCAAGAACTCAGGACTTCATAATTGGCTTCAAAGGCTTCCGTGATCGTGCCGACCAGTTCTTCCCGGAAGCGTTGTCTATAGAACGATGACAGGGCTGAAATTTGCTCCACCCAGTCATCTATAATGACCTGCCGTTGTTCACGGAGCCATTGAAGGACCATCTGAGACGCGGGGCGGCAGGACTCAAGTGGAAGCGGAGTGTGTTCTAAGTCCGGCCCGGAAGTAAACCCGGAGACTGGGTGAGGCGGCATAACTACCTCCACCAAGATGAAAAGAAAAGGTACAGAAACTGGTTCATTGGAAATGGAAAATCAAAAGTTAGATGTACCATACTTTACATCAGATGATCAACCTCCAGTCAACCCACAATCCGGGCAACGAGGCGATGAAATTGGCTAACTTGTTGTTTTTGGAGCGATGTCATTGACTATAGGCCAGGCACACGCCCAAATTTATTTAAATCGGTTGATTCCACCCAGACTCCACAGAGACCGTCATTAACGGGAATTTTCTTCTTTAATTAAAAACATCGGTCTTAATCCGGATCAGGCCAGACCCCCCGAAGAGACATTCGCAAATGTTACGGTCAGGTGAATTTTTTGATGGTGGCTTGGTTTTCAACTAACTGTCACCATGCTGTCACAATCTTCGTCTATCTTCCCCTCAGTCTTTCAAGTTCTGATTAACGTGTCTCTCCTGGCTGTCACCTTATTTCAATAAGAGGGTAAAATGAATAACTTGGAAATTGTTAGGGAAGATGAGGAAGTCGATTCCGACCGGGTTGGTTTTGATTTGTCCGCTCCTTCCGGAAGGCCGTTACACGATTGCTTTGACTCATTTCGTTCCGTCAACATAATCGCCTTGGTAATTAACGAATATCATCTTTTGGAATATCTTTACGGCCTTCAATTCATCAAAACTATAGAAGGAATACTCAAAGAATCACTCCAGACGGCGATGGCCCCCATCAACGACAAAACAAAAAGTGTCCTTGACATCCTGACGATGGTCAATGGGGAATACCTGATCCTGTTTCCCAATCCACCTGAAGAGGCCGTTAATTTGCCCGACGAAGCCTATGCTTTGAAAACAGGTATCCAAAACGAAATAAATAAAAAAGCCATCCAGTTGACCGGCCAGAAGATAGAGTTGGGGGCCGGGTATGCCGTGGTCATTAACTGTGACGATCGGCAAAAGAGAAAGAGAAGCTATTTGAAGGCCTTGAACGACGCCAGATGCCTGGGGCGCCGGAATCTTGATATAAATGAACTGAAAGTGGCTCATCAATTCCGGGAAATTTTGGACACAGGCCAAATAAGGGCCCATTACCAGCCTATTTTCGATATGGTCTCCGGTGGCATTATGGGCTGGGAGGCCTTGAGCCGAGGCCCGGAAGGGACGTCCTTTCATTCCCCCTTGATGCTGTTTGATTTGGCAGAACAACTGGGTCTCGTCTTTGCCCTGGAAAAGGTCTGCCGGGAAAAAGCGATCAGCAGATTGGGCCGGATATCTCACGAGGAAAAACTGTTCCTGAATATTCATCCCCGCACGGTTGTCGATCCCAGCTTCAGTCCCGGAAAGACTCTTGAGCTTATCACCCGCGTTGGCCTGACCCCGGAAAATGTGGTCTTTGAAATTACAGAGCGCCACAGCATAAAGGATTTTGCCCTGTTTCACCAGACTATTGATCATTATCGCAGCCAGGGGTTTAAGGTGGCCTTAGACGACATGGGGACAGGATATTCCGGTTTGTCCAACATTGCAGAGCTGAGGCCTGATTTCATCAAGATCGATATGTCCTTGGTCCGGGGGATCGATAGAAACCCGACCAAACGGGCATTGTTGGAAACATTCATTACTTTTGCCGACAAAATCGGCTCTAAAATCATCGCTGAAGGGATTGAAACGAAGGCTGAAGCAAGTTGTTTGATCGATATCGGGACTCACTTCGGCCAAGGTTTCTACCTGGGTACGCCGCAATACCCTAAGTCTGAGCTCAATTTCAATATGGAAGAACTCCGGCTGATCAACATGGAATCACTTGGGAGATTAACCTGTTCCGTTCCAATCGGACAACTAACAGAAATTGCAGAACCTATAGAGCAGACAGCGCCTGTTCGCTCTGCCCAGATTGCCTTTGAAAAGGATCGCACGCGGGCCAGCATTGTGGTGGCCGCGCAGGGAAAGCCGCTTGGTCTGATTATGGATTATCATCTGGGCCGAAAGTTATCCGGTCTATATGGAGTTCCTCTCTATTATAACCGGCCGATTTCCCTAATCATGGATCCCAATCCACTGATAGTTGACAAAGTCACGCCGTTGGAACAAGTGGCTAAAATGGCCATGTCCAGGGATAAGCTGAAAACATATGACGACATCATCGTCACCCAAAATGAACTCTTACACGGGATAGTCTCCGTCCAAAAGATTCTCGATCATTTAGCCAAGGTAAATATAGAAATGGCCAAGGGGACAAACCCTCTCTCCGGCTTGCCTGGAAATGTAGCGATTGAAAGAGAACTGGAGAATCGGCTCAAGCAAGATCAGCCGTTTGCTCTGATCTACGCCGATCTCGACAATTTTAAGGTATATAATGACACGTATGGGTTCAAAAAGGGAGATCAGATTATTTTACTGACGGCCAAGATTTTGGACTGGGCCGGCAAACGGCATGGGCATCGGGATGATTTCCTGGCCCATATCGGGGGCGACGACTTTGTCCTGATTACTTCACCGGATTCAGCCGAACGAATCTGTCTGGGCATAGTGCGTCTCTTTAAACGATTGTCAAGTGGCTGTTATAATGCCAGTGACCAGGAACGAGGCTGGATCAGGGCAAAAGGACGGGACGGACAGTATCGGGAGTTCCCCCTGGTTTCAATTTCCCTGGCTATTGTTGACTGCTGTGGCAAATGCACCCTGGTCGATATCGGCGAACGGTCTGCCGAAGTGAAGAAATACGCCAAAAGTAAGCCTGGAAACTGTTTTGTCCGGGATAGACGAGCCCCTTTAGGGACCAAAGAAACATCAACTTCCGGTGTAAACAAAGCCGGGTTGGAGGCTCTCAAGAATCTTTAAATTGGCTTCGAGAAGACCGACATCACCGCAGAAGGAATAATAATTCACGGGATAACCAGGAGATTATATGGCAAAATTAGGTATCGTTAATGCGGAGGAAGACAGCCGAGACAGGTACCTTGACGAACTAACCGAAGAAGGACGCTTCGTCGCGGCTCTTCCCTCAGGTCTGTACTTGCGAGAGTCTTTGGAGTCTCTTTTGCCTGACGTGATGGCGTTGGACATCATGTTGGGGCGGGGCTGGTGTGAGTAACTTGCTGCTGTGAATTATGTAACATAATGTTTGTAACATCTTCTCGGGCGTGCGTTTTTCTTTTCTACCGAGTCCTGCCTGAATGAATTGATAACTACGGGTGGCCTCGGAGTAAATAACGGCGCCTCGGGAAGCGCCCAAAAGGACTAAATGGCTAACCGGTTGTCCGATCCGCAAGAGCTGAAGACTCTGCGGGTTCTTTTTTTTGGGGCCGGAGGAGGGCGGCTATTCATTTGACTGGAGCGCCCACCTGGAGCTTCAAAAATATCGGTCGAGAATAGGATATTGACTTTCATTTTTTCCCAGGTATAGTATGACGATTCACCGGGTTAATTATTGACCTTTTTCAGTTCCTTTCGCCGGATTTAATTTTATGGCCCATCTCAAGATAACCGACGACGCAGCCATCAGCGACACTTTGCTGGCCGGCCGGTTGGCCCTTATCTCGTTATCCGGGACGAATCAGCTCATCATTGATCAGATGAAGGCGGAGGTTCGGAATATTAATCCAGCCGGGAATGATATCATGGTCGGAATGGCCCTTCTGGATGCCGCACCGGACCAGGCGAAAAAGCTGCAGGAAGTGGTGGACTGCCGGCTTCAAAGTTAAAGCTTGATCGTTTACCCAAATGGGTCTCACCTTCCATCAACATTATCCGGAGGATAAATATTATGTCTTTTACGTCTCTCAGCTTTGAGGAAGGGAAAACACTCCATATCAGCCTTACCGGCAGGTTCGACATAACTGCCCACGGTGACTTCATTCAAACGTACAAGGATAAACTGGGCCTGGTGTCCAAAATAGTTATAGATCTGGCTGCGGTGGATTATATCGATAGTTCGGCGTTAGGCATGCTGTTGATTCTGCGGGAAAAGGCCGGAGGAGAGAAGGCCGACATCAGCCTTTTAAATTGCAGCCCTGATATCAGAAGAAGCATCCAACACGTCCATTTCGATAAGATGTTTCGTCTGGGCTAGCTTCTTCAACCCATGATCCGTAATTTGGCGAGGGACAATGGACAACATTTTTTAGATATGGCGATTGCTGAAGTCAAGGCTTAACCTGTTTTAATCGCTCCCCTAATTCTAAAGACGCACGCTGAGGCAGGTAGCAGTCCGATCAGGCATGCCTCTAACCCAGTCATCTTTCAGCTCCGGCCTTGTCGGCACTGAATGGCCTGGCTCCGCCCTGGAGCGGATTCAAACCGGAAGGAAGTAGACCGCCGCCGCCGGCCTTATTTCTTTACCAATTGATCCAGTTCTTGATAAAAATGGTCTACTGAAGCCGCTGTGACCGCCTTCAGGATCAACTGCTTGAGGATGGCCGGATCATCCAGTCTGTTAATCCGGGTCTTGGTTTTAGCCGGGATAGTCCCAAAATGCGCTTCCAGGACATTCATCAGATTTTCGCGAGAGGTGTTTAACACGCCCTGCTTAATTCCTTCTTTTCGGCCTTCTTCCCGGCCCTCTTCCCGGCCCTCTCGTTTGAATAATTCATAAGCTGCTGATTCGATCATAATGTCCCTCCTTCTGTCATGGAGAATCAAGGGAAGCTCCTTAGATACCAACCTGGACAGGATGGCCATAATGCTGAGCAATTCTCCTTTATCCGTCGATGGCAATGGGCTGTTATAGAGTAACCGGTCGGCCTGGTCAAGAGATTCCACTCCATAGGGTTCTCTCTAATTATCGCCTTTTTGCTTGCCATTGTCAATGGCCCCGCAATGTCATTGACTTAAGCGTTCGAACAATCGTGCCAACTTTTTTAAAATAGACCATTCCGAATAAGCCCCAACGGGGCGCTCTAGGTTAGCCCAGGGCAACGCCCTGGGAAATACGGCAGATTACGTGTCAGCAGAATGGTCAGGAGGTCGGACGGCCCCCAAAGTCATTTCCTTTGAATGGGATATCCGGCTACGGCTGAGTACGGAATTGCTGGCGATTTTATGTGGGTATTACATGGTATTTTGTATAGTCGCCGCCCCTACCCAGGGCGTTGCCCTGGGCTAACCTAGAGCGCCCTTTCAGGGCTTAATCGGAATAGACTATTTATTAGAATAGGATCCGATGACCTTGCACCTTAAGTCAATGCCATTGTCAATGGCCCCGGATATGTTGCCGGGGGAATCCCACCAAATTTTCTAACTCGACCTGTCGTCCATATCGGCCGGCCCCGGCAGCCCCAGGATACCGCCCAAAATGTCCAATTCCCGGGCTATAGAGAAGTCTCGGATGACCTGGTCTCCGACTCTGGCGCCCATAGCGGCCAACTCTGGGTCATCTAGGGCCAGGGCCTGGGCGGTGACTGCTGCCGCGGCCTGTAGATCTTCGGGGGGAAAGACAAATCCTGTTTCGCCATGCTGGACGACGTCACCCATGGCCCCGGCACTGGACACGATGGGGACCACCCCCAATGCCATGGCTTCCAGTAATACGTTGGGCATCCCTTCAAACAGCGACGGCAAGACGATATAATCACATGCGGCATAGAGTCCCGGCAACCGGTCGCGGGGGGAAAATTCAATTATCTCATGGCCGGGGACCAGGGCCGGGTCGGCCAAGATTCCCCGCGTCTCCTCATCCAGACGGCCAACAATCAACAGACTGACCTTAGACATCAGACCGGCCTGGCGCAAGGCGGCCAGCCATAATGGGACTCGCTTCTTATACTTCAGTTGACCAAACAAGCCGCAAACCCGATGCCCATCTACGGCCAAACGGCTCCGGATATCATCCCGGATCCGACGGTCTTCCGGTAATAATTCCCAGTCGCCCGGATTCACTCCATTGGGGGTGAAGCGGACGTCCCGGCCCGGAAACAGGGCCCCAATCCGTCTCACCGCATCATCTGATACCGCTCCGATAACCGTTGCCCGGCTCAGGGTTTCGCGCACCCAATAGCCTAGCCGCGGGTTAAACCAGTCCCGGTCAAAATCATTCCCTCGGATCAGAGCCAACGACGAGCAACCCAGCCAGGCGGCAAAGGTTACAGCCAGATATCCGGCCCGGCCGGCCCCGAACCCAACCACCTGAGTGTAGGGCCGCCGGACCTGCGTTTCCAACACCAGGCGCCAGATCCGCTGGGCCAGAGTCCCCTCGTCGGCGGACTGGGCCAGGAGGTAGTCGCTTCCACCGTCGCGGTCAACTTTGTGGATGCCGGTAGCCGCATCCGGCCGGACCAGGGCGACCACATCAATGGCCAGGCCGCGGCGGCGCAATCCCTGCACCTGGCGATCACAACTAACGGCCATGCCCCCGGGAAGCGGCGGATAGCGTCCGGTAATCCATAAAATGTGTGGAATATTGGAGTTGCTTTTCATCGTAGTCCGACACCGGATATTGACATTTTCGGGAAAAGCGGAACACATCGCCGGGTTTTTTCTATGTCCTGGGTGTTGTGCTTTTGAGTATCAGCTTTCCAGTTCGTCGCCGGTGTCGTCTTTGGCCGTTTGTCCGGCCTGAGCCAGGATGGGTCCGTCTTTGGGGTCATGTTCGATGAACCGATTATCAAAGGTCTGGAAATCGCTGTCGGAGTAGTAGTGGTGGGATCCATAAAAAAAAGGAATATAGCCGAATTCCACATAAAGCCGGTTCCGCTCCTGCGTGGCGTATACGGCGGCCTGGGGCGCATCCGCTAATCGGTCAGACACATCTTCCCAGCCGGTTGTGTACTCGGAGTCCTGAGGTTCTTCCTTTTCCAAGGCTACCACGCATTCGGGGCAGGCTAACAGGCTTTCAACCATCATTTGATGCCGGCTGCAAATGGGCCGGCCACACCGGCCACACCAGGCGGACGCTACTTCGGCGCAGTCCCGCAGAAACAACAGCCCCTTCTTTGTTCGGCAGGATAATTTACTAAAATCTTTCATAGTCGCACTTCCCTGGGGCCGGTGGAGACAAAAAAGAACACAGGTTTAAGGACAGGCCGATTAACTCTTTTGGCGTGACTGTCATGGAATCAGCGATGGATTCAGGTTTGAACTTGTACTTGCGGGACAAGAGGCAACTGCCCCCTTTCTTGCTTTTGAATTTTGTTTTTCCGGAAATTTGGGAGTCCTTCAACTTCACCGGGTCGATTTGCAATCGTTGGGCGTTCGGGCGGATGGATCCGGTCACGGTGACAATCTTTTTCCATTTGGTTTTAAACTTGAATTTGCCTCGAGGGTTGCGGCGGACACTTTTATAACGGAGATACCTGTTGGCAATTCGGAAGATCAGCCGATGACCTTTGACTAAAACGGCTTCCATCTCCAGCCAGCGATCGGCGTAAACTGTCTCCGTCAACTTTACATAATTGCCCGGCGGCAGCTTGCGCTCTCTTAAAATTTTTTCCTTGACCGGTCCCCGGAGATCCAGTTTGAGCTTAATGAGACTCCCCGGCTTCAGGTCGTCTTTAATCATTTTGAGCGCAGGAATCAGCAGAAGGGAAAAATCATTGATCACCACTTTCCCTCTGAACCAGATGTACCCGATGGTCCCAAGGATTATCATTCCGGCCAGGATCAGATCCAGCCCATAAGCCGCGGCGAAGATAGCCGGGTGGACGCGGTGATGCTGAGAAAAGAACCATATTATATAAGTAGCCGTTCCCATAAGCGACAACATGAAGAGGGCGCGGCCGGCAAGTTTGGAGCAGCGGTTCCGGAGACTGTCCCTTTCGACCTTGTATCGATCCAACTCCCCTAACAGACTCAGCCAGGTATTGACGCTATGGCGTCCTTGAATCCGGCCCTCCTTAACCGCCTGCCGGATTGGCTCACTATGCCCGCTCATGTGGATTCGACGACCTCGGCCAGGGCCATTTGGCGCAACAATTTAAGTGATTCCCTGGCTTCATCGGGGTCGAGCCGGTTAATGGCGAACCCGGCGTGGACAATCACGAATTCTCCCACCTTGGCGTCATCCAGCAGCAGGAGTGAGACCCGGCGGGTTACCCCTTCGGCCTCAACCAGGGCCATCTCATTTTCAATACTTCTAATTTCACATGGTACCGCCAGACACAAGTGTAAGTACCTCCTTTATCCCACCTGATGATGGGAGATGCCGCGCCGGCTCAATTCGGCCAAGACCATCTGGACCATATCTTGAGTTTTCTCCTGGATCATCGGGGTCAGGCTCAGACCGGGGGTGCTGATATCCGCCGGCTCTACGCCAATGATGATGATCTCCGGCCGTTCAAAGATGAGTTCCGTAATGGTCAGAGCCTCCACCAGATCCAGTTGGTGCATGGAGTCTTTATACCTGACTCGGCCGGTGATGTCGTCCCAGGTCAGGCGGTAGAGGGTTCCGGGTGATCCTTGATTCTTGACCGCGTCAATAACGATCAACAGATCCGCCCCCTCCACCACTCCTAATAAGGATAGACCCAGGGTTCCGCCATCAACAAGATTTACGTTAGCCGGAAAGGCATAGCGGTCACGCAAAATCTCCAGGACTCTGACCCCCACCCCTTCATCCGTCAAGATGGTATTACCCACCCCCATAATAACAATGCGTTGCTTCTCGGCTTCAGTCATAAATCCAAATTTCGGGTTACGGGTTGCGAGGTGTGTGTTTTGGGTTACGAGTTGCGGGGGCATCGGTAATAATTGTGTTGTTGCCCACACATGCGGCATGTACCCCGGACTCTGTAAACAAGGCCCGAGGAGCGGACGATTACCCGCTCCCCAGGCTTGACTATTATTGACTGATTATAGGCTGTTCAACTAGACTACTTTGAAGGTCCGGACTTCGTTGGACTGCGGGTCGATGACGTGGATGGCGCAGGCCAGGCACGGGTCGAAGGAATGGACAGTCCTGAGTAATTCCAAGGGCCGGCGTGGATCTTCCACCGGTGTATTCATCAAGGCTTCTTCCACCGGTCCCGGCAATCCCTTTTCGCATCGAGGACCGAAATTCCAGGTAGAGGGAACCACGTACTGATAGTTTTCGATCTTTTTGTCTTTGATCTTGATCCAGTGGCCCAGGGCGCCGCGGGGGACGTCGTTCCAGCCGTAGCCCATCCCGTCCTTCATCTCATAGGGAGTAAAGGTCTTGGTGTCGCCGGCCTTGACCCGGCCGATCAACTCATTGACCCAACCGCCCATGGCCTCGGCGATAACCTTGCAATTGATGGCTCGGGCGGCTGTCCGGCCCAGCGTGGAGAACAAGGCGTCCGCGGGGACGTTCAGAGATTTGAGGACCAAATTGACCAGGTCTTGGGTGGGCTTATGTCCGGCAGCGTAAGACACCAGGGTCCGGGCCAGAGGTCCGACCTCATAGGGTTGCCCTTCATACCGCGGAGCTTTGACCCAGGAGTACTTGGTGTCGGACTTGAAGTCTTTATCCTTATCGAAATACCCGGTGTATTTGGGCTTGGTTTCACCTTTGTAAGGATGGAGCGGTTTGGAATTTTCGTACCAGGAATGCTTAACCGATTCAGTGATCTTCTCCGGGTCAACGGGATGGACTGTTTGCAGATCCCGTTTTTGCAGAGACCCCCGGGGGAAGAACAGGCTGTCGGGTTCGGCGTTGGATTGGGGAAACTCGCCAAAGGCCAGGAAGTTGGTGGTCCCGCCGATACCGGCCCAGTCTTTGTAGAACGGAGCTACGGCCAGGATGTCCGGAATATAAACGTCATCGATAAAGGCTTTAATCTCCTGGAGCAGGAACAAAAATTCGGCCAGGCGGTCAACGTTGAGGTCGGCCACGCAGGTCACGCCGCCGGGGGCCATGCTCTGGAGGTGGGGGTTCTTGGCTCCGAATATGGCCATCAGGTCGGCCGCCCGGACTTGCAGCCGGAGCCAGTCAAGATAATGGGAGGTGGCCATCAGGTTGGCTTCGGGCGGGAGCTTGTAGGCCGGATGTCCCCAATAGGCGTTGGCGAAGGGACCCAATTGTCCGCTATCCACAAATGCTTTCAGCTTGTTTTGGACGGCCCTGAAATCCGAGGCCCCGGACCGGGGGGCATTACTAAGGTTGTTGGCCAGTTCGGAGGTCTTTTTGGGGTCGGCCTTGAGGGCGCTGACGATATCCACCCAGTCAAGGGCGGAGAGTTGATAGAAATGGGTCGGATGGTCATGCAGAAATTGCGCCCCCATCATCAGATTACGCACTACCCTGGCCACATCCGGGATCGTTATCCCTTCGGCCATTTCCACGGCCCGGACGGAAGCCGCTCCGTGGACATAAGTACAAACGCCGCAAGACCGCTGGGTGATCAACCAGGCGTCTCTGGGATCGCGGCCCTTAAGAATTATTTCAATGCCACGGAACAGGTTTCCCGTACTCCAGGCGTTGACCACCTTACCATCCGCAATTTCGGCGGTGATTTGAAGGTGGCCTTCAATCCTGGTAATCGGATCTATTATTATCTTTTCAGCCATTGTCTGCCCTCCTGGTTTGTCTTGGAATGCCTGTAATAGGATGCCCGTATGCGAGAATCAAACGCCCCGGCCGGCCGTCATTCTCTCCGGCTGGGTCTGGAGGCTATTTTTTACCGGGTGCCTTGGCCTCTTTAGGCGCCTTTGCCTCTTTGGACATGTAGAATGGCGCCATCTTATCCCAGAAATCCGGTTCACTGCAACCGATGCAGGGGTGACCGGCCTGGATGGGCCAGCTAGTGCCTTCGTTGAATTTCACGAGCGGGCAATTGTTATAGGTATCCGGGCCCTTGCAGCCCATTTCGTACAGGCACCAGCCCTGGGCGGCTTCTTTGGAACCGAATTCCTTGACAAACTCGCCACTTTCATAATGAGAGCGACGGGGGCATTGATCATGAATAGTTTTCCCGTAAGCGAACAGGGGCCGGCCGAGGCTGTCGAGATCGGGCAGTTTGCCCAAAAGGAGGTAATGGACGATTACTGCAACCATATTGATGGGATTGGGCGGGCAACCGGCGATATTAATCGGCTTGATCCCCAGCGCCTCGCCGACGCCCTTGAAATTGCCGGGGTTAGGTTTGGCTGCCTGGACCCCGCCAAAAGTGGCACAGGCGCCGACACAGATGGTGGCCAGAGCGTTCTTGCACACTTGCTCGCCAATCTGTTGGAAAGTGCGGTTGGCGATAACGCCCCAGTTAGCGGTGTCGCCGGTCGGAATGGCGCCTTCGACCACACAGATAAACTTTCCTTTGCCGTCTCTGACCGCTTTTTCTAAATTTTCTTCCGCCTGGTGGCCGGCCGCGGCCATTATGGTTTCATGATAATCGAGAGAGATAACATCAAACAGGATATCAGCAACATAAGGGTAGGTAGTTCTCAAAAATGATTCGGAGCAGCCGGTACATTCGGCGAAATGAAGCCAAACTACTGAGGGGCGCTGTTTCACTTGAGCCAGGGCCTCACTCACTTTTATGACCATGGACGAGGACAGGCCCAGGGCGGCGGTCACGGCAGTGCAGAATTTCATGAAATCACGCCGGGATACACCTTTAGTCTCAAGCCTTTCATAGAATTCATGTTCTTGCTTTTTCATCAGGAAGACCTCCTTGGGAGAACACCTTCAGGTGCCCGATAGCTTTGCCTGGTTATTGCTATAAGGAACGGACTTCAAAAGACATTACCAAACCTGCCATTCGCAACTTAGTTATCACCCCCCCGGGAAAGATTGCAATACGGCCATTAAGGTAAAAAAAGTAATAAATCTAAAAGGTAAAACGAGTTAGACTGGGAAAGGACAATTACGGTACTGGTAAGTTGTGGATAAGCGGAGAACCCTGCCGGCGGGGCCGCCCGGCATCTAACAAAATTTGCTGGATATTATATCACTTAGGCGGTTGTGTCAACAAAAAACTAGCTGTCCGGGAGGCAGGCGGCTAAGAAAAAATAGGCCGGAGTTTTTCACCCCGTAGCCGGTCACGGCCGTATGCCCACAGATATCTTTCATCCGTTTACCGGCCGGGTGATTGACAGCCGACCGGATTTGTTGTATGGATAATCCTCTACGACCGTACGGGTCATTTGACGCGGATTACGGGCCGAGACCAAGCAATCATCCGGGCGTCCCCTATGTTTCACAAGTACCCGGAAACGAGCAACGAGTAACCAGTAACCGTTACCAGCACCGAGCAACCAGCAACCAGTAACAAAGATAAGAAGATACCTTGAGAATCATCAGCGGATCACGGCGCGGGGCCAAACTGGCCCAGGTTGAAGGGACGGACATCAGGCCCACTTCGGATAGAATCCGGGAGGCCGTTTTTGACGTCCTGGCTGCCCATCAGGCCCCGATTGGGGGGGGCAATGTGGCGGATCTATTCGCCGGGACCGGGGCTATGGGGCTGGAGGCCATCAGCCGGGGCGCGGCCGGGGCCTGGTTTTTGGACAGCAGTCCGGTTAGTCTCAAAATAATTCAAAAAAACACTGAGATATGCCGCTTCGCCGACCGATCGGTCCTGATCAGATGGGATTTGTCCCGCGGGATTGCCACCCCTCATCTCCTGGCCCAACCATTTGATCTGGTCTTTCTGGATCCTCCCTATGGACTGGGGTGGGTCAGGCGTATCTTGGACGACATCGCTTTCCGTTTGCCCTTAAGGCCGGGAGCCGTTATTGTGGCTGAGCACGAAGATAAACTATCCCGTGAGATCATGGCCGCCTATGATGACTCCCAAAGTTGTGACCGGCCCGGAGAAGAAAACCCCAGGGCGGTGTTATGGCAGCAAAAAAAATACGGCCGGACTGCAGTCTCTTACTTCAGCCTGGTTTCATCTGATCAATAGAATTACCAACGGGCTTTTCATGCCGGGCAGCAGGCCGCCAGCCATTTTGTCAACGGCCCTAAGAAGAGCTGCCGGGAAGGACCAGCCTATCCCGACCCGGCCGGGCCGTCACGTCGATGAAGCCCCGGTTGACTGAGGCAACGTATGATAATGGGAGAAAAAATATGGCGCGCATAGCCATCTATCCAGGGTCTTTCGATCCAATCACCAACGGGCATATGAGTCTGTTACGCCGGGCCTTGATTCTCTTCGATCAAGTAATTGTGGCCGTGGCCGTCAATTCCACCAAAAAACCGTTATTCACCGTCGAGGAACGCATTGAGTTGATAAAAGAGGCGACGGTCGAATTACCGACCGTAGTCGTCGATTCTTTCTCCGGACTGCTGGTTGAGTATGCGGCCAAAAAACAAGCCAACGTCCTCATCCGGGGTATGCGGGCCTTGTCGGACTTCGAATACGAGTTTCAAATGGCCTTGATGAACCGGAGACTGGACCGGACCATCGAGAGCATTTTCATGATGACCGATTACAAATGGTTTTACATCAGCTCCACCATTATCAAAGAGGCGGCCTCGTTAAACGGAGACATCCACGGCCTGGTTCCGGAAAACGTCTACCGGGCCCTGAAACAAAAATTCGGTTATGCACTATGACAAGACTCGCCTTCCCCAAAAATTTCGGCCGTAAAGGTATAGATCTCCGCGTCCCCCCGCCAGCAGTCTCCCGGCAACCCGGCCTTAAGGCAGGTGTGGCCGAGAAAGGTGTCTCGGTCCCAGTTTTGTTCTGTCGCCACCTGGGGTAACAGGACACCCCGGGACTGCCCTTTGATAATATAGATCCCGTGCGTCCCAACCTCTATCTCATCCACACTGGAGATGCGCTTGAGGGGGCTGAGCACGGATATTTCGATCTTCAGGCCGGACAGTTCCCGCTCGGTCAAGGGGGGGAAGCGGGGATCACAGAAGGCCGCCGAAATAGCCAGTTCCGCCACCGTCTGGGCAATCGGCCGATCTGAAACGAACGTCCCGATACATCCCCGGAGACATCCACCGCCGTGAAGACTGACAAAAGCCCCCGCCTGCAAGGCCAGCCCGCCCTGTTCATCTTCTTCGTCCGGTCCCAATTCTTGTCCGGTAGCCAGCTTGACCATGATCGCCTGCCGGGCCAAATCCAGTAAGAACGCCCGTTCGTCTATTGTAAGAAACGTATTATTCATGATTCTCCCTAATATGTTATGTGAATGGTGATCATTTTTTGTGAGCCTGGTTGATGATCAGCGGACGACCGTCTGCCGGGCCGTGGCATCGGATCATCAACCGAACCATCCGCAGGATAAATAGAGCATAGAATATTGTCAATGGAATTCGATGCGGCTTCGAGGCAACCATTCCCTCAAAAGCAGGACGAAGGCTTTTGTCCCCTACCTGGAAGCCGGCCGGGAAGTCTGATTGAGTATATCTAAATGGAATGTATTGTTGTGTTCTGTAATCAGGTTCAGGCAACCGTAATCTTGAGCAATATCAAAGAAGGCGTCCATAGGTGCGCCCATTATCCGGCAAAGCCATAGGCGGTTTACCCCGGCGTGTCCCACGATCACAATATGGCCGCAAGTGGCGCTGACAGCTTCCAATATGGCCGGGTAGGACCGGTTGGCGCAATCGAGGAAGCTCTCTCCTCCAGGTGGCTTAAAGTGCAAAAAATCCCGGCCCCGCTTCTCATATTCATCGGGATAACGGAAGCGAACCTCGTCTAAGAGAAGCCCCTCCCACTCGCCCAGATGAATTTCCCGCAGTCCCGGCCTTGCCTGGGGCCTAATCCGATGAGATTCGGCGATGATCCCGGCTGTTTCCAGGGAACGGCTCAGATCGCTGCAGTAGATGGCCGCAACCGGGATATCCTTCAGCCTGTCCCGCAATGCTTCAGCCTGTCGCACCCCCAGAGCGCTCAAGGGTAAATCTATTTGTCCGATATAGCGTCGGCCGTTCTCCGGGTGCCGGATGGCTCCGTGCCTGATCAGATAGATCGCTCTCGACCCTTCTGTGGAAACCGGCCGGGTAATCATGCCCACTTGTATTCCTTTCGACCCGGTGGATAACGTCCTCCACCGTGACTCCCAGTATCTCTTCCAACCGGTCCTTGATGATTTGGGCACACTCAAGCCGTCTGGTCGCGGCTTTCAGTATGTCGGGCCGGCCGGCCAGCCGATTCTGCAAGTTGCCGAATCGTTCCTTAAGCGTAACCATTCGGTCACCGTCAACGCATTTGTCAACCAGATAGATCAAAGCAGACTCTTCCAAAGACCAATCTTTCAGCCTAAAATCCATGTGGACGGCGACGATCCGGCTGACTCGGGCGT
Organism: Deltaproteobacteria bacterium; assembly: GCA_015233355.1. Lineage (GTDB taxonomy): Bacteria > Desulfobacterota > JADFXK01 > JADFXK01 > JADFXK01 > JADFXK01. Next base: position 24,816 of record JADFXY010000016.1, read on the forward strand.
AACCCAATCTTTCAAGTATCCCGGCCCCGACCAGGGCGTGATCCGGCCGGCCTTTGGCTAGATCGTGAAGATATCCGGCCGCCGTAATCAGATCGGTATCCAGGGCGAATCCCACCCGGTTGAGTTGAACGGCCAGCGCTTTGGCCATATGAGCCACAGTGCGGGAGTGGGCGATCACATTTTCGGGGACATCGTATTTGGCCCACAGGGCGGAAGAAAATTTAGAAAAAGCGGTCAGAGACGGCAAAGGAAAGTTTATCTGTGTGGTCGAAGGCGCCATTCCGACCGGCGACACCGCTAACTGGGG
>JADFXY010000170.1:0-9277 GCA_015233355.1 Deltaproteobacteria bacterium
CTGACTTTCAGAAAAATAGAAGGCAAAGCGGCGATTCTGGAACACCCCACCGCCATGGATGAGGCGTTTACATTTGGCCGCCGCGCAGTAGCCGGGGATAAGTAGTGCGGCAATCCCTGGATTGGTGGGCGTATCTTAATAATTTTGTTGCCGACTGCCTAAACAGACTTCTTTGAACCAGATTTACAAGGAGAAAAAATATGCCCAAAGCCCTCGTCGTCTATGCCACCCGATCCGGCCAGACCAAGAAACTGGGTGAACTTATCGCCGAAGGAATGCGTTTCGCAGGGCTTGACGTGACTGTAAGCGATGTCACCCAGGTCAAGAAAGTTGCGGACCTGGATGGATATGACGCCTATGTCTTTGGCTCGGCCACATATCATGGCGAAATGGTAGATCCGATGAAAACTATGCTGTTCCTGGCCGAGAAAGCCGGTTTGGAAGGGAAAATCGGTGGGGCCTACGGCGCCTTTGGCTGGAGCGGTGAGGCTCCGGGCCGGATTTTCGACACGATGAAGCACATCTTCAAGATGGACATGGTTGTTGATGCTATGAAGTTAAAATCCGCTTCCTTAGAAGGCGGGATGAGAATGTGCCATGATTACGGCAAGAGTATCGCCGGCAAACTGGTCTGATGTCCGCTCCTGGGATGGAATGATATGGGGGAATAGAAACTACTCCCTAGATGCAAGCTGACTCTCATTTGAATTTGTCATCTTCATAATATTTGTCGCTCAATTAAAAGGAGACCTGAACACATGGATAAATACGTATGCTCAATTTGTGGTTATGTTTATGATCCGGCTAACGGTGATCCCGATAACGATGTGCCGGCCGGCACAAAATTTGATGATCTCTCGGACGATTGGCATTGCCCTGTGTGCGGCGCGTCAAAAGATATGTTTGAGAAAGAGTAGGCAGGCCGTAACCCGCCACCAATTGGAAGGAGAGTGTGAAAATGATTTATGGTTTTAACGCCAATGAAGTTTTTCAAATGGCCATCGAGATCGAAGAAAACGGCAAGGCCTTCTATGATCAGGCCGGGCAGAAGATAACCGATCCCCAAGTTAAGGAACTATTTGCCGCCCTGGCCCAGGAAGAAGTATCACATAAGGCCAGGTTTATATCCCTTAAAGACAAACTTCCGGCCACCGCCGCCGGCCAGACGGTCTATGACCCGGAAAAAGAAATCGATCTATATCTTAAGATGATGGCTGATCTTAACGTATTTAGAACCGACAAAAAAATGGCCGACCAGGTGGCCGGGATCAAAAGCGCGGCCGATGCTGTGCATCTGGCTATGCAATTTGAAAAGGATTCTATTATCTTCTTTTTGACCATGCAGGACGACACCGAAGAAGCACAGGGCCGGCAACTGATCGGCCAACTGGTCAAAGAAGAACAGCAACACCTGAAACGGTTGTCTATGCAATTGAAAAAATTGGGCTATTAATAAATTCAGTGAATTGTTTGTTCGGAAGGACGATCGGAACCGGGGATAGCCTGTTTTGCCTATCCCCTGTCCAAGACTGAATGAGTACCGCCTGCCGGGTCTCTTTTGGCCGATGGCAGCCGGGGCTGATGTTGTTGTCCCGTTCGGTGGACGCGTCAAATATAAACGGAGGAAATCGGATGAAACCGGTTGAGATTAAGAAGGACATTTACTGGGTTGGGGCCATCGACTGGGATATCCGCGATTTTCACGGCTATTCTACCTACAAGGGTTCGACCTATAACGCCTATCTCATCATTGATGACAAGGTCACCCTGTTTGATACCGTGAAAAAGGGGTTCAAGAGTGACCTGCTGCACCGCATTCACAACATTATCGACCCGAAGAAAATCGATTACATCGTGGTTAACCATGTGGAAATGGACCATTCCGGATCCTTGCCGGAGATCATTGACTTGGTGAAACCGGAGAAAGTTTTTTGCTCGCCCATGGGGCAGAAAAATTTGTTGGATCATTTTCATCGGCCGGACTGGCCCTTTCAGGTGGTCAAGTCGGGTGAGACTATCAATCTGGGCAAGCGGAACGTCCATTTTCTGGAGACACGGATGCTCCACTGGCCGGACAGCATGTTCTCCTATATCCCGGAAGAATCCCTGCTCATCTCCAGTGACGCCTTTGGACACCATTGGGCCACCAGCGAGCGATTTGACGATGAAGTGGATCAGCCGGAGCTTTTTGCCCACTGCGCCAAGTATTACGCCAATATTCTGCTGCCCTATTCACCGCTGGTCCAGAAGCTGCTGGCCACCGTGACCCAGATGGGAATTAAGATCGATATGATCGCGCCCGACCATGGCGTTATCTGGCGGACCAATCCCGGTAAGATAATTGCCGCCTACGCCGCCTGGAGCCGGCAACTGGCCAAATCAAAGGCCCTCATCGTCTATGACACCATGTGGCACAGCACTGAAAGTATGGCCAAAGCCGTGGCCGACGGGCTAGGGGAAGAAGGCATAAGCGTCAAGTTGATGGACCTGCAAGTAAATCATCGGAGCGACGTGGTGACCGAGCTGCTGGACGCCAAGGCGGTGATTTTCGGCTCGCCCACCCTGAACAACGGGATGATGCCTATGCTCAGTGATATGCTTTGTTACATCAAAGGATTACGGCCGACAGGCAAGATCGGGGCCGCCTTTGGATCCTATGGTTGGAGCGGCGAGGCCGTGGATCTGATCAATAAGCGAATGGAAGAGAGCAAGATTGAAGTAGTTGATCCCGGCGTCAAAGTCAAGTATGTCCCGGATCATGCCGCGTTGCGGCCTTGTGTCGACTTGGGCCGCAAGATCGGCAAAATGATCAAAGACGCGGTTTAACCGCCTCCGGCCGGAGTGGTCATTTACCGCCCAGCCGGCAGTCCGGCCGACTCAAAGGGAGCCAATTGTACGTCCAAGATCGCGGGAAGAGAATCAAATTCGAGATATTCCAGTTGCTTCAAGCGCCTGATGCGGCTTTGGGCCTGGATGCGATAGCCCGGTTTCCCGCCCGGAAGGTCATTAATCCTCTCTTTTTGGCCCTGTGCAGCGGCGATGAGCAGGTCAAATGGCGGGCTGTTACGGCCATGGGCCGGGTGGTGGGACAACTGGCGGATGATGACATGGAAGCCGCCCGAATGGTCATGCGTCGCTTCATGTGGAATCTGAATGATGAATCCGGCGGTATCGGCTGGGGTTGCGCTGAGGCAATGGGTGAAATCATGGCCGGCCAGGCCGGGCTGGCCTCGGAATATGCCCACATGCTGTTATCCTACATTCAACCTGACGGAAACTACTTGGAACACCCTATGCTCCGCCGGGGAGCCCTGTGGGGACTAGGCCGAATGGCTCAGACCCGGCCGCAATTGCTTAATCAATGGGAGGCCGCCCGGCATTTAATGCCTTACCTGGAAGACGGGGATGCCCAGGCCCGGGGTCTGGCCGTCTGGTCTCTGGGCCTGCTTGGGGCCGGTCCGGTCCGGTCGGGAATTGAGGCTCTGTTGTCGGATGAGGCGGAGATGCAGCTTTACCGTGATGGCCGCCTGATTTTTTGCCGGATTAAGGACTTGGCCGCAGAGGCCCGGCCCAGGGTGTGAGGAGTCCGGGTTGCTGGTTACGTGTCAATGTCATTAACTTAAGAGTGCGGACAAACAAGCTAAATTTTTTTAAAATAGATCATTCCGAATAAGCCCCAACGGGGCGCTCTAAATTAGCCCAATTAGCCCAGCGGCAACGCCCTGGGTAGGGGCGGCGGCAATACGAAATACCATATAGTAGCCACATAAAACCGCCGGCAATTCATAACCTCAGCCGTGGTCGTGTATCCCATCCAAAGGAAATGTCCTAGGGGCTGGCTGACCATCTGACCATCCTGCTGACACGTAACCTACCGTATTTCCCAGGGCGCTGCCCCAATGCTGTTGAATTAAGCGTGCGACGTTAAGATTTCTCGCTTCGCTCGAAATGACAGTGGGGTGGACCATCCGAAATGACGATGCAAATTTGTCATTCCGAACGAATGTGAGGAATCTTATAACATCCCAAGATGGTTAAGCCGTGCCTTAATTCAACACCATTGGGGCGCTCCCCTGGGCTAACCTAGAACGCCCCGTTGGGGCTCTAATGAATCGAACCATGGTTAACCACGGTTAACGTATTTAGGAGGTCAGACGCGATGATCCACGATAAAATGCAGCAGGCCATCAATGAGCAGATTAATGCCGAGCTTTACTCATCTTACCTCTACCTGTCCATGACTTCATCCTTTTATTCCATCAACTTACCAGGGTTTGCCAACTGGATGCGGGTTCAAACCCAGGAAGAATTGGTTCATGCCATGAAGTTCTATGACTACCTGATCAGCCGCGGGGGCCGGGTGATCCTGAAACCGATTGAAGGGGTGCCGACCTCCTGGGAATCGCCTTTGGCCGTGTTCGAAGATGCTTACAAGCATGAACAAAAGGTCACCGGTCTGATCAATAAGTTAGTCGATCTGGCCATAGAAAGCAGTGATCACGCCACTAATACCTTCTTGCAATGGTTTGTCAACGAACAGGTGGAAGAAGAAGCCAGCGCCGATGGAGTGGTCCAAAAGCTGCGTCTGATGGGTGGTCAGGGATCCGCCCTGTTTATGATCGATCAGGAATTGGCCACCAGGGTGTTTGTCCCGCCGGCTAAAACTAAGGCCGCTTGATCGTGAAAGTGTCGGTGACTGGTCGGGTATCGCCCGGCTTGCCCCCGGCACCATGGTCCCCCTCTATGCATTAAACTGTCGAAACGTCGGGAGGTCGGTGATGAGCCAGGCAAAAGAACGGGTTTTAGAAATGTGCACCAAGGCGCTGCAAATTGAGGCGGATGGCAAAGCCTTTTATCAGCGGGCCGCGGAGAAGTGCCATAACAAGTTGGGGAAGGAAGTGTTCTCCATGCTCATGGCCGATGAAGAGGTTCACGCCAAGCGCATCCAGATGATTTATGATGCGATGAAGCTGAAAGAATCCTGGTCCGATGACTGGAAGTGCCTGGTCACGGCAAACCCGGATTTGGGTAGTTTCATTAAAATCAGAGCCACCAGAGGTGAGCCCGATCCCCAGGCTGGCGACGTCGAGGCCCTGGACGTGGGTCTAAGTTCTGAAGATGCGTCCATCAATTTTTACAAGGGGCAACTGGCCGCGGCCGTCGATCCGCTCGAACGCGCTTTCCTCAATAAAATGGTCGAAGAAGAATCGGTCCACTATCAGGTTTTGAACGATATGAAGTTTTACCTGACCAATCCGGCGGAATGGTTCCTGGAAAAAGAACACTCCGGATTAGATGGCGCATGATTGTCCCGAGACACCTGAATCTGACTTCCCGTCTCAGGCCGGGCCGATTGCCTGACGGGACGGTCAAATCCTAGGCTTTGGTGGAATGCTTTATTCGAGGATTAGATTATGCCGGAAACCGTATTGAATATTATGATCGGGGGCGAGGCCGGTCAAGGACTGGTGACCATCGGCCAACTCCTGGCCAAATCTCTTGTCCGCGCTGGATACTTTATTGTGGTCACCCAAAGCTACCAGTCTCGAATTCGAGGGGGACACAACACCTATACCATCCGGGTCAGCCCTGATGAGATTCAGGCGTCTCAAGAGAGCGTGGACTTGTTGGTGGCCTTGGATAAACAAACCATCGACCTGCACCAAGACGAAATGTCCGCCCGAGGGTTGATCGTGGTGGATGAAGCCTTTGACCGCCGGGGGGATAATTACGTCCTCGTCCCCTACAAGCAGTTGTCCCCGGAAAGATTTTCCAATATCGCCGGGTTGGGCGTGCTTGGCGTCATGTTGGGTCTGGATGGGCCGCTGGTGGCCACGGCCATGGATGAATTCTTTGGCAAGAAAAACGAGGAAATGGTCAAACAGAACAGTCAGGTGCTGGCCGGATCAAGGGCCTGGGCGGAGGCCCTGGATCAGTCTTTGACCCGAAAGCTGCCGGCGGTGACCAATCCGCAGAAACGGTTGCTCCTGAACGGTAATGAAGCCATTGCCCTGGGCGCCCTGTCCGCCGGAGTGAAGTTTTTGTCTTTTTATCCCATGTCTCCGGCTACCTCCATTGCCTTGACCCTGGCAGCGAAGGCCGAGGCCATGGGCCTGATCGTGGAGCAGGCGGAGGATGAGATCGCGGCTATCAACATGGCCTTGGGAGCCTCATACGCGGGTGCCACGGCCATGGTGTCGACGTCAGGGGGCGGGTTTGCTCTGATGGTCGAAGGGGTGAGTCTGGCCGCCATGACGGAAACGCCGATTGTGATCGTTGTAGCCCAGCGTCCCGGTCCGGCCACAGGCTTGCCCACGCGGACCGAGCAAGGCGACCTGGAGTTTGTCCTGCACTCCGGTCATGGTGAGTTTCCCAAGGGCATCTTCGCCCCTGGAACGGTGGAACAGAACTTTTACCTGACCCGCCGCGCCTTTGAACTGGCTGAGGAATATCAAGGCCCCATGTTTGTCTTGACGGATCAATTTATGGCCGACTCCTACCGGGCAGTGACCCCGTTTGAGGTGGCCGACCTGCCTGCTGTCAGGCCGATTGAGCTCCAGATATTGCCGAAAATGGACTATCGGCGTTATGCCATTACCGAAAGCGGTGTCTCTCCACGGTTGCTCCCTGGTTATACCAAGCATGTGATCGGGGCTGACAGTGATGAGCATGCCACCGACGGCCATCTCACAGAAGATCTGGCGGTACGGATTCAAATGCAGGATAAACGATATCGCAAATTGACCGGATTGTCGGCTGAAGTCACGCCGCCGGAATTCCGGGGGGATGAACACCCCGACCTGCTTCTGGTCTGCTGGGGAACGACCCGGGGCGCGGTTCACGAGGCAGCCACCCGGCTTAAGACGGAGGGAAGATCCGTGGGGACGCTTCACTTCTCCCAAGTCTGGCCTCTGGTCCCGGAACAATTCATGAATCACCTCAACGGGGCTAAACAAGTGGTGGCCGTGGAAGGTAATGCCACCGGTCAATTTGCCCGGTTGATTCGGACCACCACCGGATTCCACATCTCCCGGCAGATTTTGCGTTATGACGGACTACCGATCACCCCGGAATATATATTGAAAAATTTAGCCTCGGTTTAGCCCCGGTAGAGTTGCACGTAACCGGAAACCAGTAACATGCAGCGAGCAACCAGCAACATACTGCCGGCGTTCTGCTCGGTCCGCAGGAGACTAATCTTATGGTAAGCTTTGAAGGATACGGAAATTATGAAACAGCCTGGTGTCCCGGTTGCGGCAATCATGCCATCCTGGAGGCCCTCAAAAAGGCTCTGGTCACCGCTGAATTGTTGCCTTATCGGGTCCTGATCGTCTCCGGCATAGGCCAGGCAGCTAAGTCTCCGCATTACTTAAATGTTAATTTTTTTAACGGCCTGCATGGACGGGCTTTACCGGCCGCGACCGGGGCCAAGCTGGCCAATCCGGATTTAAACGTGATTGTGGAAAGTGGGGACGGGTGCAACTATGGGGAAGGTGGGAATCACTTCCTGGCCGCCATCCGCCGGAACATCGATGTCACTCTGTTGGTTCACAATAACCAGGTTTACGGTCTGACCAAAGGCCAGGCCAGTCCGACCACGGCCGAGGGGGTTGTGACCAAAGCCCAACCAGCCGGGGTGCCGTCGATCCCGTTCAATCCTGTGGCGGTTGCCACGGCTATGCAGGCCGGGTTCGTGGCCCGAGGTTTTTCCGGGAAGGTCGATCACCTGGCCGACTTGATCGTCAAGGCTATGGCTCATCCCGGTTTTGCCCTGGTCGATATTATGCAACCATGTGTGTCCTTTAATAAAGTAAACACTTTTGCCTGGTATAAACAGAGATGTCAGCCGGTATCCGAAGACCACGACCCGGCCAACTGGGAACAGGCCATGAAGGTGGCCTTCACCTGGGGAGAACAGATTCCCATCGGAGTGATCTACCACAACCAGCGGCCGGCCTTTGAAACCCATTTTTCGGCGTTGAAACGCGGTCCTTTGATCAAACAGCCCGTGAACACGACAAAACTGGCCGGTATTTTAGAAAGTTTCGCCTGATTCAGACAGCCGATAACATTTTGAACAAAAAAGGAGATCAAGAAATGGAAAAAGTCAGTTGGAAATGCAGCAAATGCGGTTACCTGCTGGAAGAAGAAAAACCACCGGAGACCTGCCCGGCATGTCAAGAGAAGTGCGAGTTTTTGAATGTGACCTGCTATATCCCGGGGTGTCAGCCTGGAGTCGACACCAGGTTATAACCAAGATGTGTGTCGTCTCTGGTCCTCTGTGAGATTCTGCGGATTGAATTATGGCCCTTGAGGATATTCGCTTGTTTTCTCAGCGTGTGCTTTTATTGTTCATCGGGAGATAGTTAGATGAAAGTCGTCGCTTTTAACGGCAGTCCGCGCCCCAAAGGCAATACATCGATCCTACTCAATGTGGTTTTGAATGAATTGAATGAACAAGGGATTGATACGGAGTTGGTACAAATAGGCGGCCGGCATCCGGCAGGTTGCATCGCTTGTTACAAATGCTTTGAGACGAAGGATGGGCGATGTGCCCAACATAAGGATATCATTAATGATTGCATTGAAAAAATGCGTCAGGCGGATGGGATCATTTTGGGCTCGCCCACCTATTTTGCCGATCTATCCGCCGATCTCAAGGCTTTCATCGAGCGGTGCGGGATGGTCTCTCGGGCCAACGGGGATCTATACAAACGGAAAGTGGCCGCCGGAGTGGTGGCGGTCCGACGGGCCGGATCCCTTCATGCTCTCCATTCCATCAATAATTTCTTCTTGATCGGCCAGATGATCTTGGTCGGTTCTAGTTATTGGAATATGGCCATTGGCCGGGACCCAGGTGAAGTCGAGAACGACACTGAAGGAATAGAAACGATGAAGACTCTGGGCCGGAATATGGCCTGGCTGATTAGCAAAATTTCCTGATGATTTTTTAGGCCGGGGCGTCCGGCCATGAAGATACTCCGGACCTCGAACCGGGCCGCTGGAACGGGTTGGCCTGATATACCCCGTGGCCGAAGACCAATCACAAGTACCCGAAAAAGCCGCAACCAAGGACAGGCTTTAACCTTGTTGGCGGCTTTTTTTGTTTGAAGTCTTGGTCATTGCATCATGATGCCCTTGACCCGGTTACGGCCTTCTTCAATAGCTTGGGAGAGGGCCAATCCCGCCGCCGCGATCAAGTCCGACGGTTGCTTTTGCATGGTCGGAAAACTGCAAGCCAGGCCTAGCGTAATCGTCAAGTGATCAGCCACCTCGG
>JADFXY010000171.1:0-9154 GCA_015233355.1 Deltaproteobacteria bacterium
TTATTTCACCAGTGACTCGGAAAACAACGTGGGCTACCAGAACTATGGGGCGATGGAACCCGAACTGGTCAAGACCTTTCAGCGGCGACTGAGGGAAATCCAGGGATTCATTAGGGGCGGGCGGCTGTTGGACGTGGGTTGCGGATACGGCTACTTCTTGCAGGCGGCCCAGCCGATTTTTTCTGAATGCCGGGGGCTGGATGTGGCGCCGGAGGCCTGCGAGCAAGTCAGACGTCGGGGATTTCCTGCTTTTTGCGGGGAATTGGACGAGGCCCCTTTTGAGAACGAACAGTTTGATCTGGTAGCCATGTCGGACCTGTTCGAGCATATTTATCGCCCTCAGGATTTTCTTGACCAGGTCAAACGGGTTCTTAAGCCGGATGGACTCCTGTACCTGACCACACCGAATATGGCCGGCCTCCTGGCCAGGGTTTCCGGCCGGCGGTGGGTTTCATTTAAGCTTCCGGAACACGTCGTCTACTACACCCCGGCGAGCATATCCAAGATATTGTCTCTGGCCGGATTTGAAGTGCTGTCCATTACTCGGGCCGGGCAATACTGCCGGCTGGATTTCATTTTAAAGAGGATTGCCCAACTCGGCGGCCTGGAAGGGGTTGCGTCGGGCCTGATCGAGAGGTTGAAAACATACCGGGATGTGATGATTTATGCTGATTCCGGCTCAATGAATGTACTGGCCCGGCGGAAGTAGTCTTCTATGTTGTGGCGGGTTGAGAGTAGAATACGATCAGGTAGTAGTATAAAGACTCCCGTCCCGCTCTTGGCCGGCCAAAAACGATCTCTATTTCAGCTAAGACAGTTTTACAATGGCAATTGCGGCTCCCACAAGGGTAATGCAAATCCCAACGTTCCACTTGATAAGGCTGACTTGCATTTGGGCTAAATCGGTCTTGGTGGCGCATGATGCCACGTCTTTTCGTAAGTCTTCAACGTCCCGCCTGACATCGGCCACATCTCGTTTCGTCGCCACCTCAGAGAGTTGCTGCCTCAGTGCGTCCCTTAATATTTCAGACAACTCCCGGCTTGCGGTATCGGGCAATCCACTCCTGGCCAGCCGGTCATAAACAGACAACGTATCCAAGAATTCCATATCACACCGCCACATGGGTAGAATAACATGATCAGTTAGCTAATCTCAACAATAATATCCGGTGAGGCCGCGATATCGGCAAACCGATGTGAGGAATTTGTTCGTTTTGATTCAGCCACTCTTTGGGTAATTATTTATTTTCCGATATCTTGTTGTCGCCACATGGCATATTGATTAGCTCAACCGACCAGGGAGAAAATCTTGGAGCCGGTTATGGCCTGACACGCCCCGGCGATGGACATGGTCCTGGGGTGGAGGGCATTCAGGAGGACCATATCCAGGCCGGCCGCAGCCAGCATGCCTAAGTAAGCTTCTTCGAGATGGAGTCTTTTTTGTGATGGTCCCAGGCCGGAGGTGAGATTGGACAAGCCGGCCACGGTCCGCACCGGGAAGCCCAACAGCTCGGGGAGCAACCTGATAACGGTCAACACTTCCCTGGCCTGATTTGGTCCGTCTTGCCACATTAAAGGGGGGACGATGGGATCGATGATCAGCTTTTCAGGATCCAGACCGGCCTCCTGATAAGCCTGGAAAAGCTGCACGGCCACGTTTAACCGCTCGTCGGCTCCAGCAGGGACTAGGCCGCCGGGATAAAGAAGATACCCGATGATATCACAATTGAACTCCTGAGCCAGCGGCAGTATCCGCTCTAACTTGGCCGGTTCTAGAGAGAAGCCATTGATCACCGGGGGCATCCGGCAAACCCTGAGGCCGGCGGCTAAGGCTCCGGGGTTGACCGTGTCCAGATACAGCGGCAGGCGGGACACCCGTTGAATTGTCTCCACCAAGAAGACCATCTTTTCTTCACCTTGACGGGGCAAAGGGCCGGAGTTAACGTCAATGGCTTCAGCCCCGGCCGCCGGGAGTTGCCTAACCAGATCTTGGATCGGATGAGGATCCATGTCGGCTAAGGCTTGTTCAATAACCCGGTTGGTGACTTGAAGATTGTCGGCTACCAGTATCATATGGTTCCCCTGTTCAGAAATGATGAGCAAAATTTGGACGAAGATAGTCTTACCACTTCCGGCCGCTTTTGAGCAATAGGTCCGGATGATTTTTTTCCCTCATGGAAAGGAGAAAGAGCGATGATTAAACTGGCAGGTGTCATTATGGTCTCCCTGGTACTGATGCTCCCCTCATTTGCGTCGGCGTCCAACTGGACTATCGATCCGGTTCATTCCAACATCCAGTTCAAGATACGCCATCTGATGATCTCCAACGTCAAAGGTGTGTTCGGCAAAGTACAGGGTGTCATCAAACTTGATGACAAGGACATTACAAAATCCAATCTGACGGTCACTATCGATACCGCTTCAATTTCCACCGGCGTGGATAAGCGTGATGAAGACCTGAAGAGCGCCAACTTTTTCGATGTAGCCAAATTCCCAACGATGACCTTTGTGTCGAAAAAAGTTATGAAAAAATCTATGGGAAAATTAGAGGTAATCGGTGACCTGACCATTCATGGAATTGCCCGCGAGGTCGTCCTCGACGTAGAAGAGTTCTCGAATGAAATTAAGGATCCCTGGGGCGGGATCAGGCGGGGTGCTTCCGCCTACACCAAGATCAACCGGAAAGATTTCGGGATAACCTGGAACAAGACGATGGAGACCGGCGGGGTGATGATTGGGGATGACGTATTCATCACGTTGGAAGTAGAGATGGTCAAGGAGCAGAGCAAGTAAGGAGCGTCTAGATCGTTTTAAGCTTTTTTTGGGCCAATTCTTCAGCCGAATTCATAATCTCCTCAAAATCGGCTTCGGACAAACCTGCCCCCAGGGCAACCACCTTGGCGAAAGCTCGATCAATCAGGTCGCCGGGAGCATGACTATCGGTATTGATCAGGAGCTTGGCCCGATGAATTCTGGCCAGGCTCGCCACTCGTCCATTGCCCAGGCTATGTCCGCCACGGGCCGTAATCTCCAGATAAACCCCATTCCGGGCTGCCAGTTCAACGTCTTCCGCCGCGATAAGCCCGGGATGGGCCAAAATGTCCACCCCACATTCAATGGCCGCCCGGTTTGTTCCCGGTGCCACCGGTTCGACCGGAGATTCGCCGTGGACGACCACCAGGGCGGCGCCCAGTTCTCTGGCTTGCCTCGAGAGTTCGGCGATCATGGCCGGAGGGACATGGGTTAACTCTACCCCGGGGATTACTCGAATATTGCAGTGGCGGTTAGCTGCCTGAGCCGCCTGGGTAATCCGTGGAATAATATAATCCAAATTGGAAGGGTCGGCGTGATCGGTAATGGCCAGATAACGAATGCCCTTAACCTCGGCTCGCCGAATCAATTCCATCGGCCCGAGGACGCCGTCGCTGAAGAAACTATGGGTGTGCAGATCAATCATATTAGTCCCAAGGAGTTGATTAAAGAGTGAAAAGGATGATTGCGGGAGCGAGGCCCTGAGTCAGGCAATTGGGCGCATGTCGAGATCACATTTGGTTAAGCAGACCCGGCCATGAGATAATTCGAGGAAACGGGGAAGGCAGGTGGAAAAACTCGGTAACCCGTGGCGGCACCTTTTTATAGGTGAATTCTCACATCTTATATTTTCCGAAATCTTCCGGTGATAGGCTTTCAAGTATTTCCGTCCACTTTTTAGCTTCTTCGGTTTTGATCTCTTCTTTGGCCGACATGTCAATACTTCGGGATTTCATAATCACCTGTTCCGTCACGTAGATCGGTGCGTCAGACCTTAGGGCCAGGGCTATCGCATCCGAGGGACGGGCGTCTATCGATACCTCATGGCCATTCACCATAAGAAAAATAGAGGCGTAAAATGTATTTTCCTTGAGGTCGCAGACTTCAACCCGGGAAACATCAACCTGGAAGTAATCAAGGACATTTTTAAGTAAATCATGGGTCATCGGCCTGGAGAACTTTATTTTTTCCAGCTCACTGGCAATGGCCGTAGCCTCCAGCAGGCCGATCCAAATGGGAACCGAGATGTCTCCCCCGTCTTCCTTTAAAATGACTATGGGACTGTTGGTAAAAGGATCTATATTTAATGCGGATACGACCATTTTGATCATTTGGGCTACTCCCGTCGGCGATAGGCATTTTGGCAATTGGGTGGAGCATACTCCGACCGTTATGGTCGAGTCAACAGTTTTCTAAAAAAACCAATGATAACATTTCCGGGTATCGGCCTCTTGGCGGACCGGCTCTAAATCGGTCCGTTTAGAAGCCCGGTTGCAGAGGATGCAGGGTTGCGCAGGGGGCACAAAGTATTTCTTACGAAGATATAATTCGGCATCGGGCCTTCGTGGTTAACCCCTATTCGACCTGTCTTCCCAACAGCGAATTGGGTCTACCTTCCAAAACCTTAACCATCGCGGTATGTCCGACCAAATCCGGGGACCCCGTGAAGTTAACCACTTTATTGGATCTGGTCCGGCCTTGAAGCATCGAGTCGGATTTTTTGCTTCGCGCTTCGACCAATACCTCCACCTCACCGCCCTCCAGGGCCTGATTTTTTTCCAGGGTGATTTCTTTTTGACGGTCTTGAAGGATAGCTAGACGTCGAGCCGCCTCTTCAAAGGGAACTTTGTCCGGCAGACGAGTCGCTTTTGTTCCAGGCCGATCTGAATAGCAGAATGAAAAGAGGCTGTCGAATCGAACTTCTTCGATTAAAGCCATGGTGTTGTCAAAATCAGCCGCCGTTTCAGTGGGAAAACCAACAATCACGTCGGAAGTGACGGCCAAGGCCGGGAATTGCCTGCGGAGCGCTTTGATAATGTTTAAGTACCATTCGATCGTGTAGTTTCGGTTCATCATCTTTAATATCCGGTCTGATCCGGTCTGGACAGGGAGATGGATGTGCTCGCATAAGGTCTTAAGTGCGCCATAGGTGGCGATTAGCTCAGCCGAGAGATCCTTGGGGTGAGACGTCGTAAATCTGAGCCGAAGCAGGTTTGGGACGGCATCCACTTGTTTAAGTAATTCGGGAAAGGAGGGTGAATCCGGTTGCCCCACACCGTAGGAGTTGACATTTTGGCCGAGTAGCGTCACCTCAGCCACACCCGATGAGGCCAGACCGGTCACCTCTTTTAGAATGTCCTGGCTGGGGCGGCTGATTTCCCGGCCTCGGACGTAGGGGACGATACAATAAGTGCAAAAATTGTTGCATCCTTGCATGATGGTCACGGTCGCTTTGATCCTGGAGCGGGCCGTTTTGATCGTTGTGGGCGGTGGAAATGAATAATGGAAATCCGTGTCGACCACTCTTTCTCCTTTAACTAAGATTCGAGTGATCAGGTCCGGTAAGCGGTAGATTCCATGGGTGCCGAAGACCAGGTCCAGATGAGGAACTCTTTTAAGTAACCGGATACCTTCTTGCTGGGCTACGCATCCGCCCACGCCGATAATCAGTTCCGGCTTTTGTTCCTTTAGACGGTGCAGCCGCCCCAGGAAACTGTATACTTTTTGTTGAGCCTTGTCTCTAATACTGCAAGTGTTCAGCAAAATTAAGTCGGCTAGTTCCATGTCGGGCGTAAGGTCATAACCTGACTCGTGAAGAACAAGAGCCATCTTTTCTGAGTCATACTCGTTCATTTGACAGCCAAAAGTGGCGATGTATAGTTTTTTTTCAGGAAGCATAAATGAATTATCCGGAGGCGCCGGTGTCGGCTATCTTTATCAGCGGTTTATTTTCAAAAGTCACATCCTGGGCTCAGTAAGACGCGCCGCAAAAATAGGCCTCCCCAAGAAGACATAGTTGTTGCGGGGTCGGAGGGCCTGCCCGGCCCTGGTATCCTTGTCGCAGAATCTATTGTTTTATCGAGGTGGGGCTTCAGGTCAAGTCATCAGTTGACTGAAGCAGATGACGGCAGGAAATTCTTCCGTCACTTCATCCGGGCCGTCAGAATTGTTCCGGGCTTTATGGAAAACGTGATCAAGTCCCCAGGTCCGGGCGGTTCTGAGTACTTCGAGATCGTCATCCACAAACATGGTCCGGCTATTTTCGAACCCGACCTGCTTTTTGATCCCGTCCCAAAATCGGGGATCTTCTTTGGGATAACCGATATCAGAGGAGGAGATCATAGAGTGAAAATAACGGTCTAACCCGGTTCGGGCCATCTTGATGGCAATGGTTTTGGGATGGGCGTTGGTCGCTAAGTGGAGGCTCTTGTTTCGAGACAGCACGTAGTCCAAAAACTCGGTCACACCGGGAAGTACCGCCACTCGATGGCTGAGCTGGTTTTTTAGTTCGACTATGTCCAGTCCCAAGGTTCTACTCCAGAAATCAATATCGGTCCAATTCAGGGTCTTCTCTTGTGATTTATACAAGGAAAACAAGTGGTCCTTAGCTTCGTCCAAAGACAGACCGTTCTTGGCCGCGTATTCACGGGGTACGGCCTTCATCCAGAAGTAATTGTCAAAATTTTTGTCTAGGAGCGTCCCGTCCAGGTCCAATAGAACACACTCCAGGTCATCCCAAATAACCATAAGTTTATTCATCCTTTTATCGTAAATGTCAACCGGCAGGCTGCTGGTTCGGTCCGGCGATTCATCGGGTCGTGGCCTGCGGGGTATTGTGAAAATAGTATTAAAAATAAAGTATCACGTTCGGGGGAAAATAGCAAGATGGCTGGAGCGAATATAGGCTCTCCTTTGATTTATAAGTTGGTCATAACAGTTTTAAAATGCTTTATAAATGGATTGCGTACCGGTTTTCTAAGTCCAACAAGAGGAAGAAAAATTTCAGCCTGGTCTCACGGTTCAGCCGACGTGAGGGCCGGATAGACTGCGCTCCGTTGGATTTAAGTGAAAGCTGTATGCCGCTAGTTGATTGGGTGCCGATTTTTGTCACTGAAGGACGAAAATAAGTTATCCGGGACTAAGATAAATGATTGTAGACAATGCCGAGCTATCTGTCGACTTAGTTATGGCCTTGATATACATTGTAAAATTAGATAGCGGCAAGCCTCCTGGCCGGATTTGGCCGGGATATGACAACTACTTGACAAATCTCTAAATTTGAGTATATAAAAATAAGTAGCTGGCTTCCTGGTTAAGCTGAATCCCGATTCCTGGTATCGGCCGCGGGCTACCCCAAATCGAATCTTTCGGGCTTTTCGGTCAGAAAGAGAATAAGGCTGCTTTCTCAATCTGTTATCGGACAAATAACGGGTAGTCTCGTTTTCTCTCTGTGTGGCACTATAATTGCGTAAATTTTTCGGATGCCTCAGGTCTTGTCCAATCCAAAAGCCAGATCTGGATGTGATTGGGCCGGGTCGTTTGAAGCCGCCAGTCAACGTGGCTTGGGGCTAGAGCAAATCTGAGCTGTCCGGAGTAATGACTGATTGGTTCAGTGGGTTAATCCGAAGTTGGCTGGACCACCCCTTCTTTCCTGTCTATAAAACAAGATGGTTCGGGTCTGAGTATGGATGCACTGCTAGAGCGGATTACTGATCCTCAGGCTGTCAATGAGGCCGGCCTGGGTTTTTTATTTGAGTGGCTGGTTGGCCGATTTGGTTCAACTGAAGCCAAGGTCCGCCGGGAACTCTCTGCTAAGAATTTTGACCTGGAAGATCAGTCCCTTCTTTTGGCAGCGACCAAATCTTGGTATAAGTACGATTATCCCTTGTCTCTCCCGCAGGCCAGGAATATTATCCAGTTGGCTTCCATTAACCGCCGCAAGTTTCCATTATACCGGTTGATCCACTCTAACTCATTTTTACTGATCAAGACCACTTGGCTCCTAGAGCACTCGCCCTATTTCTTGATGCTGGGTGATCAAACCAAAGAAGACCATGACCAGTTCATCCTCGATTTCAGTAGCAAGTATGATCGGCAATTCCTGAGACGGGTCCATGAATTGGACCGCCTAAGTCCCCAGACTGAACCCTTTCAAGTCCTTAGTGCCGGGTTTTGGGAAAATCGCTTCTGGGATCCCCTGGATCAGATCCTGGACGTGTACTACCGGAACCTTAGAGGGATTGAATTATCCTTTGATTTCCATCCATTTAACGCTACCAGATTATTGCCGGAGGAGCTTTCACCTTCCCGCCGGGCTTTGATTCGGAGCCTGGTGGACCGGGCCGGGATAGTCTTGTCCATCCATTCACCCATCGTCGGTCCATATTTCCCTAAGCCGAATCCCCGCCAAGGAAAGCAACATTTTGCCAATCCCGGAAAAAAGTTAAACCTGATCAAAGAGACTATCCAGTTAGGCCTGGACATTAAGGCCAAGACCGTTGTGGTCCACGCGGTCGATTTGGATCAAGACCGGAATATGGCCGAGCTGGTCAAGTTCGCGACTCGGGGAGCGATCCACGTTACCTTCGAAAATTACTGTGATACAAAGGATAAACAAACGACTCAAAGGTATCTGGATTTCATCTCCAGGATAAAATCTCATCTAACCGATCAGGAGGCGGCGGACAATTTCGGCATCACCTTTGACAGCGGTCACATTAATATTGAGGGCGAAGATCCGGTAAAGGCCGCGGTGCGGGTTGGGAAGTGGGTGGTTAAAAACAAAATCTTTCTCCACGTACATGCCACGGATAACTATGGCCAGTTACTCTATTCGCCACCCAATTTCAGCGCCGACGTCCACAGCAACGTGGCCGGAAAAGGGATCAACAATGAAATGATCATTAAGATTTTCAGATCGATGGGCCTCAATATGGAGGTCGTTGCCGAACAGATTCAACCACTCTCAAAGGAGGATATTCGAGTCATTGATCAGGCCAAAAGATGTCGGCTGGATCTTCCCTTCGAGCAGTTGGTAGCCCTGGGCCGGGAGCGTCTGGCTGATACCAAACCGGGAAATATGATCCAGGCAGATGAAAAACAAGAAGATGCTTATCTGTTCATGGTCGGCCTGGATGGAGAGCAAGCCTTGCGCGAGCATTTGATTCTTAGGCGGATCCAGGAAAAAAAGTATCTGTCCACGGAACAAGCTAAACAGGCATCAATTGACTTAATGAAAATGCCTCTGGAGAGCCGGACCAACATCATCGAGTATTTAGACGAATTTTTATACCCCATTCATTGGGAAACCGGGGTGGCGGAAAAACGTGAAATAGACCTGATC
>JADFXY010000172.1:0-9130 GCA_015233355.1 Deltaproteobacteria bacterium
CTATCTGTAGGCGTCTTTCCTGAAAAAAACTTTGTCAACAAAGGCCACGTAGGTTTCTTTAGGATAGCCTACTCAGAGGTATCTGCAGCTTCTAAAACTCAGTTTGGGAATGTTTCGTATGCCATCACCAAGATGTTACCCCTTAGTCAAACCACTCAGCAAACTTTAACCGGCCAGACTTCTCCATCTGGATATGGGACAATCGCAACCACCAATTTATCAACAAACTCTTCTGGAAGCAGTATCTCAACCAAAGTTCAAAAAGGCGCAACAGTAAACCTGACGGCAACTCCGGCTCCTGGAAAGATCTTTAAACAGTGGACGGGTTCGACATCCACCGTAAATGGAAATACCTGTACCGTGATTATGAATTCGGATGCAACCGTCACGGCGGTGTTTGATAACCCACCCCAATATTCATTAACTGTAACTCCAGTTGCGCATTGTCAGATCACAGCCCCTGGATTAACCTGTCCGGGAACTTGTTCAGCTTCATATCCAAATGGGACCGTTGTTACTTTAACAGCCGTTCCCGACAGTGGATATACTGTAAAAAGCTGGACAAATGTGGATCAGTCATCTGGAAACACTGCAACCGTAACTCTCCAAAATGCAAACAGGTCCGGCATATCGGTGGTATTGACTCAAAGCAACTATACCTTGTCAATTCAACCATCTCCGGCTAATGGAACCATAACCAGCGCAGACGGGTTAAATTGCCCTGGAACTTGTTCAAAAAGCTACGCGCCTGGAACAGTTGTGTCGTTGACCGCAAACCCAAATGTTGGCTATGGAGTCGGACCCTGGACGGGTGCTACCGGTTCAGGAAATACGGCAAAAGTAACCATGAACTCTAATCAGATCGTTTCTGTTGGATTTGTTAAATTAACAACCACTGCCTCACTCAAGGCGACATCAAATTTACCAACCGTTTTCTCATTCTCTTACAACGGGACCTTGATTCTTACAACTCCGACGGCCATAGGCGTAACGATTAGCAATCTCCCTAAGGGATCGTACACTGTTTCCGTTGGGGCAGTCGCCGGAGCGACTACTCCGCCAAGTCAAACCCAGACCATCGCGGATGGAGGTCAAGCAACATTCAGTTTTACTTACCAAACCGCTCCTCAAACCGGAACACTAGCAATACAATCCAATGTTGCGGCAAATTTTACCATGGTTGGCCCTTCGGGAACTCTTCAGGCCATTGGCGTAACGACAATTTCTAAAACAAATCTTCCAATTGGCGCATATACGGTTACACCCGCTTCTGTTACCGGGTATACCACTCCAGCCGCCCAAACCATAGCATTAACAGCCGGATCGACTATAACGTTCAGATTCACTTATCAACCATCAACTAAAAAAATTGCTGTAAACTTTCAATGCCCGGCAAATCTTCCAGTTGAAAATGGAGTCAACTATCAAGAAATCTGCAATGAGTTCTATGCTGTTTCTTGGACTTGTGAACCGGTTGATGCCGGCACTAGAGACTATAGCAATGTCCTTAAAGCGACTCTCCTGCAAACAGCGGATACTCCTTGTGAAATCGCATTGGCAGGAATCGGAGACTATACTCCGAGAAAGTGGAAAATGGTCAGCCAGTCAACAAATTCTTCTCCAACTATTGACTCCGTGCTTTCATCTGACCTTTACGATATCATTTACACCCTTGACAACGGAACAATTCGGACGTATTCCCCGTCCGGTCAGAAGGACTTCACCACTTTTGAACCTGGAAAAGGATACCTGATCGGATATAAACAAGATAAAGACGTTCCTCCCATCATTATCTTTGGGCCTGCTTTAACCAATACGGATATCAACCTGGTTCAAGGACTCAACTTTATCGGATTCAACGGGCCGCAGGAAATGCCCATAGAGAACGCCGTTCAATCAATCGCCGCCGTTTGTGTCAAGGTTTCCACCCTGGTGGATGGTAACTGGTTAACTTATGTTCCAGGCGGGCAGAGCAACACGCTGCTGTCCATGACCCCCGGCGGGGCTTACTTAGTCGAAGTCTCTGCTGCTGCCGTTCTCTCGTTACCGGATAACAATTAACCAAACCAGGGCGGCTGTCAGCCTGACTTCAGTGGTCACATGACGACCAATAACTGACAGCCTACCAAACGGGCATCCATGGTGACGTCTCTCCGACGCCTGACCATGGGTGCTTTTTCATTTTTAAATCTGGTCGACGGCTGGTTTTGTGAGAGGTCGTACGAGGGAATATCCATTTTTGTCTTGAGAAGATACTCTGAACAATTTTTAGATTGACGTTCTTATTCGGAGCAGGAGAATAATGGTTTATTTTGGCTGAGTAATTTGCTATTATGAATATAACGGCGGAATTTAACGAGGAGACATTATGGGGATTGTTACCATTGAATATTCGGATGACAGGGTGGTGGTGGCAGTAAAAGGTTTTTTGGAGACCTTGCCTCCACAATCCGTCAGGTCGGTCAAAATTTTCCCGGAATTACCGCAAGAATGGGATCATATCCCATATGCTTCGGATGAAGAACAAAAGGAAATTGAGGAGGAATTAAAAGACCCTGAATGTCATATCGTATCTTCAGAAGAGATTGTGACTATTAAAATATGAACGATTTTAGACTAAAAATTCAATATTCTAAGAGAGTAGACAAGTTTTTGGTCAAGAATTCGGCCGTGATCATGAAGGATCATGTGCGGAACGCGGTTATTTCGGCTGTCAAGAAAATTTTAAAGATAGAGGATAACAATATCGATGTCATCCAGTTAAGTGGTGCTTTAAGGGGTAGCTGTAGAATTAGGACAGGGAAAATACGTATTATTTTTGAACTCATCCAGGAAGAAACCTACGTGGCCTTTGTTGACAAAGTTTTTTTCAGGAAAGACGCCTACAGATAGTTCATATGCGAACTGTATTCCTGGTCCTATTTCCAACTTAAGGCCCGATGCGAAAATCAGCGAGGCAGGCGGCAGAGGAACGGAGGTGTTAATGAATAAGCGTCTCTTTCAGATTTGGCTGAGACTGATGGGGGTCGTGATTTTCGGCCTAACCATGGGGAGTGCGGTCCGGGCTCAAAACATCCAGGCGGATGGAGTATGGCGAACCTCCGATAACTTGAGCGCACTTATTCAGACCTATACCCAGGGTGACGCCATCTGTATCTTGACGTCCGACGGTCACGCTATGCTGGTCTTTTACGACCCGGCATTTTCGGGAGAATCCTTTGCCGGGTCCAGCCTCCCCTCTAACTTGGGAGCCTATTACCTCTTGATTTCATTTTCTTCTTCCGGTCAGGCCCAATATTCTTTGATTGATGATTCCACCGGAAAGAGCAGGGCGGCAGGCATGGTCAAGGACCCGGCGGAGGGATCTGAAATTAACAGCGCCACTGATGGAATCTGGCAGAGTGACCCTGGTGCCGGGCCTAAGTTCTACTTTCAACGTTATAAAAACGGCGGGGCCATACTGCTTAAAGCCGAGGATGCTACAAAATGTGAAGTCTTTTATGACCCAGCGGCTCAGCCGCTCTGGTTTCAAGGCCAAGACATCTATACCCCCCATCAGGCTGCGGCCGCTTTTTCCTTTTTAAGCTCCGATCATGGGCAGGTTATTAGAATGTCCAATGACGGCCGGTCTCAGGACTGGAATGTTAGCCGAGTCAGCGTGGCCGGCCGCGTAACCACCACTTCAACCACAACCGGCACCACCGCCACGATTACGACTACCACCAAGGCGACCACAACCACAACGACGACCACAACCACCGCCACCACCACAACCACCAAGCCGATTACTACCACAGCGTCAACCACTACCACAGCGTCAACCACTACTACAGCGTCAACCACAACCACCGCGGCGACAACTACCTCCACGGTGACCACCACCACCGCCACCACCGCCACCACCGCCACCACCGCCAC
The DNA here is from genome assembly GCA_015233355.1 of Deltaproteobacteria bacterium. GTDB lineage: Bacteria > Desulfobacterota > JADFXK01 > JADFXK01 > JADFXK01 > JADFXK01. Next base: position 3,919 of record JADFXY010000172.1, read on the forward strand.
CACCTTGCAATCGGCCCTGCATAAGCCCCAGCCGATCGCCCCGGCCGCTAAACTTACGAATGTTACGCCCGATTATATTTGGACCGCGGTTCTCGGAGCGACTGGATATCGATTTCAAATGAGTAACACCGCTGGGATCAAAATTGACCAACTGTATTCTGCGGCAGTGGCACACTGCCCCTCAGGAACGGGAACATGTTCGGTCACCCCAAATTTCCCGCTTACTCCAGACAATTACAAATGGTCTGTGCAAGCCGCCAACGGTCAATCCTCCAGTCCCTGGAGTGAGGAAACGGTTTTCTCGTTTTACGCCGCGGCTAAATTGGTCAAGAAACGCTTTGGCTTTCATATGGTCCCGGTGGAACTACATCTTACGGCCGGAAATGCCTCAATCGCATCTGATCATCCCATGCAGAAGCCCATCCTGTGGCCCGTTCGCCGGCCGGGTGGGCCGCTGACCTGGCTGAACCTGGCCCGTTACGAGTCGTCGGGACAACTAATGGGTGTCACCGCCCGTTCCCAGGTGGTCACCATCACCTTTCCCGGGACGGCGGATTTTATCCGATGCGCCCAACTGGGCTCCTGGTTGGTGGCCAATATCTATACGGATTGGTGGGTGGATGACTCCCTCCGGCCTCATCTGAAGGAATTCATTGATCAGGCTGCCGCGGCGGGTTTAAAACTCATTGTGCGCACGGAGGATACCACTCGCTATAGCAGTAGTCCTCAGGCCCAACCAACAGATGAAACCTGGTTCCAAGGCAGGTGGACGTCTTATGTGACCCAGATGGCCCAATATGGAGCCGGGAAAGTCTGGGGTTATCAGATTTGGAACGAAGCCTGGAATCCTTCTGATTATGTCCTCGGCCCAACCGGGGCCATGATCACGAGTGATGAGTACGTCCGTAACTTGAGCCGGACGCGTGACTTAATCAAGAATATCGATCCCAACGCGGCAGTGATCATGGTGGGATTGACCAGTATAATTGAGCCGGAACATTTTGCCATTGCCCTAGACTTACTCGGAAAAGGAGTGGAACAAGTCTCAGACTATTTCAATTTTCATTATTACCCAAAGGAAATAGATGTGGGTGACTTCCTGAGAATCTATCCGGTCAGCACATTTTCGATTAAACCCTGGATGATTACCGAATGTAACAATTTTTTTGTATCGGCCGATTCAGCCACCAAGTGGCAGTCGATCAGTGATATCTGGACGGCAGTTGACGGGTGGGGCAAAACTCCGCAAGCTCTGATGGCTTTTCTGTGGAATTCTTCTTATGGGCTGGAGGGCTGGGCGATTAAGGGGACGCCTTTGGAAAATATAATTGCCACGGAGGTCACGGATTAGAATTTCAAAACGAAATGGTTCCGGTAGTTTAAATTTTTGTGTTCCAGTCCTTCACCTTTTTAGCGAGCTTGGGAATGAAGAAGGAAAAGACAAAAAGTCCCAAAGAGAATAAAATTTTCCAACTGAGTAAACGCCCCCACTGGCCGTTCACCCAAATGTCTCTCACCGTGCCGATAAAGAAGGTAAAGATAAATGTTCCGACGATGATGCCCAATCCTGTGCCGAAAAAATAATCCCAAAATCGGACTTTAGTCAGACCCATGCCGAAATTCATCGGGGTAAACGGAAAATAAACCAGGCGCAAATAGAGGACGGTGGCGAATCCGTTGCGTTCAATTGCATCATCATATTTCTTCAGTTTATCGCCGATGAGCGATGAGGAAAAATCCCTTCCCAAGATAACGTCCGATAAAAAAGGCCAGGCTGGACCCGAACATGGCCCCCAGCCAGACGTATAGGAATCCGAAGTAAGGACCGAAAATAGCCGCGCCCAAGGCTGTTAGAAATGTTCCGGGCAGGAAGAGGCAAACCCCGACAGCGTATAGAAATATATAAGCCAGAGGCGCCCAGGCCCCGGCAGTCTTGAGGAAGAGGCCGAGTCGGTCGGCCGTAAGAGTCTCTCTGACCGGGGTGAAACGCACCAGGGCCACGGCCGTGACGATAAAGATACCCAACCCGGCCGCTTTGATCACCGCTTTCTTCCGGTTGTTTTTAGCATCCATGGAGTTACCTGTGATTTCATCCAGAGTTGCACTTGGCAGATCTTCATCGGCCAAACCAGGCCACGAGATAACCGTTAACCTTTAAGAATCCGGCCCAGTATTCCTTTTTTCCGAGGTTCAGGTCCGGGCAGGCCAAGTTGGCGACAAATGACCGCTTCCACCTTATCTTGTGTCGTGTTTGAACCTTCAACCACAATCTCCTCGCCGACCATGACGGCCGGAGCAGTTGGAAGATCGAGTTCAAAGTACTCGTCGGTCTGGTATTCAGCGATGGGTTTGGAGGTTACCTCGATTTCAATGTCTTTGTATTTTCCGCCCAACCTGGGCATCATGTCCAGAAAGTTCTTTCACGGCTTGCCGTTGGGTTCATTTAGAAAAAATCTCACCTTCAACATGACTTCTCTCCTTTGCTGTTCTTATCCACCGTTTTTTTTGACTTCTGCCATCCGGCCCAGGAACTGATCGGGTGGGATATAATCCACCAGACGCAGTTTCTGCCTCTCCTTTCCATTTGAGTTCAGGAATACAATGGTTGGAACGCCTTTGACGCCATATTCTTGCAGCAATCGTTCGTTAAGCGGGTTGCCACCCTTGGTCACATCCACCTTGATCATGACAAAATCACTCTCTGCCTGTTTGACGACCGAGGCGTCGTGAAACGTAACCTCTTCGAGTTCCCGGCAAGGAGTGCACCAGGTGGCGTAGAAATCGATAATGATCGGCTTTTTCAGTTGATCAGCCTCCTTCATGGTGTTATCTGTATAGGGCTTCCAGGTAACGCCAGGGCCTTGTATCGCCCACGACGTGATCAGAAACGTGGCCAGGACCAGACATGATACGCCGACTCCGCCTTTAAGCCAGGGGAACATCCGGAAGTTGCCCTTGTTTTTGTCGATCCAACCCAGGTGCAGCCCGGCGGCCAGAGCGACCAGGGAAAGCATAACGGTTCCCCAATGGCCGGGGAGAACAGGACTGATGAAGTGCACCGCCATCCCCACCAGGACCCAGCCCATAAGCGATCTTACCCAGATCATCCATCCACCCGAGCGGGGGAGTCTTTCCAGTTGCCCTGAAAACATGGCAAGGAGGAAAAGGGGGAGGCCCAAACCCAGACTCAAGGTAAAGAAGATGATAAATCCCAACCAGGGGCTTCCCATGCTTGCTACCCAGGTGAGAAGCCCCAGCACGAAGGGACCAATGCAGGGAGCAGCGACCACCCCCAGAGTCAATCCCATGAAGAGGCTACCGGAGTAGCCCGTGTAGGATTTTGCGGCTGCTTGGGTCAGGCCGCTGGGAGGACGCATCTCCCACAGCCCGAAGAGGCTGGTTGCAAAAGAGATTAGAACCGCCGCCACGCCGATAAGGACGATGGGATTTTGGAGCATTGCTCCCATCAGGCCGCCGGTCAGGGAAGCAACTACCCCGAGCACGGAGTTGGTGATGGCCAGGCCGAACATGTAGCACAGACCGTGTGCGACAAGCTTTCCCCGGCCCTCCCTTCCTTTTGCGGCCTGGCCGCCAAAGTAGGAAACGGTAATGGGGATCAGGGGGTAGACACACGGAGTGAGGTTTAAAGCCATGCCGCCTGCGAAGATGCCCAGGAGGGTCCAGATCATGGCCCAACCGTAAAGCGGCCCTGGTGCTTTTGATTCTTCACTGGTTTGAGCTAGACCGGCCGGGGCGCTCGCAATGGGCATCCCTCTCCCTTGCCATTCAGGATAGCCATACGGGTCACGATAGACATTTTTATAGCCGAGTGCTACGGCCACACGGGCCGCCGAGTCACTGCGGACTCATGTAAGGCCCGCTCAGTAGAAGATGATGGTTCGATCCTTATCGGACCCCAGGAAGCTTTCAAGCGCCGAAGCCTTTCGCCATCTTGACCATGAGGTCGGCTCAATGGGAAAGTTCACCGCACCCTTCAGATGTCCTGTGCGGTATTCCCATTCCTGGCGTGTATCCACCAGCAGAAGGTGCTTGGCATCCTTCTGATAGCGTTCTGCAAGCTCTTCGGTGGTGATGATCTTGTAGCCTCCGTTTCTCCCTTCGGCCAAAACATCATCCCAGGTAGCCAGTTTAGGAGTAACGGCACGATTGGCGAACCAGAGGGCTCCAACCGTGAGCAGTACCGCCGCCAAGGCTAGGAAAGTCGTTCTCTTAGGGTGCATAATCAGTCCTTTCGATGCAGACCGCAATCTGGTCAAGCGTTAAATCTTCCCCTCCCGCTTCAGCTTGGAGATGATAAAATAGGCGCCCCGTTGGGATAGTCCCAGGCCGCGGGCCATCTGATCACCATCCACCAGGCCGTGCTTTTCGACAAACGCAACGACTTCTTCTTCCAGTTCATCGAACCAGTCGTCAAATAGGACCAGCAGCTCCGGGTCGGTGATGGCCATGAGCTGTTTTGATTGAGCCACCTTCTCCACCAATGTCTGACACATGTCCGTTGGGTCGACACCTTCGCCCATGCATTCGGCCAGTCAGAGCTGGACCAGACCGGCCACCTTATCGCCGCTGGATTCTCCAACCAGGCTGGTGATAAAATGTGTCCGGTCTTCTTCGTCTAAGAGGGAAAAAAGTCTTTTCAAGGCCACGGCCATCTCGGCCACCGCCTCCTTAGGATCCATCAGATCGATTATCTTTAGAATCTCGCCCATGTGGTTTTGATCACCTCCAAGCTAAAAGGTTTTCCGGTCAGTCAACAAATCTGTGGCCAGCCAGCCCAACATCCGAATGACCTCCAAGATTCTGGGATCAGCCAGTTCGTAATAAATGAAGGGGCCGCTCCGTTCGACCCTAACCAGAAGAGAGCGTTTTAATTCCTTCAGATGGTGAGAAACAAGCGGTTGCGACAGGTTCAATTCTTCCACAATGCGGCTGACGGACTTCCGGCCCTGGCTGACACAATCAATTATCCTCAGGCGATTTTCGTCTGACAGGCTCTTGGCTAGGAAAGCCACCGTCTGGAAGTGTTCGTCCGGCAATGCTGCGTTCTCCTGGTTTAGATTATCCCAATGTCATTGACTTAAGCCGACGAACAATCGTGCCAACTTTTTTAAAATAGACCATTCCGAATAAGCCCCAACGGGGCGCTCTATGTTAGCCCAGGGCAACGCCCTGGGAAATACGGCAGGTTACG
>JADFXY010000173.1:0-9111 GCA_015233355.1 Deltaproteobacteria bacterium
TTCCGGCTTGGTCAACCATGTAGGCGTATCCGGTTTGTCCATTCTTGATCTTAAGTATTTCCCGGTTAACGGCGTCTGTTTTCAGCACTCCGGCGATGGCGCCGACGACTTCCTTACTCTGGGCATAAACCGGCACGGCGATGGTGAATGTCAGACCGTCGTTATGCTTAGATCTACAGACATTCCCAAAGGCCGCCCGACCATTTGTAACTGATTTAAAATATGGCTCTTCAGCCACCGATGCGCCCTTGAGTCCGCCTCCGATACTGTCCGAGTAAACAGTGCCCTTAAGATCGACCGCGAAGATGGCCTCATAATCGGCCCCAATCTCCTTCATGGCATGAGCCAGCTTCCGATCTAATTTTTTTATTTCATTAGAAGAGTTTTCAATGCCGTTCTTAGCCACTGTGGTCCCGACATCAATCGGCGTATTACCTAAAGAAATCTCCTTAACCAGATTTAATTCGCCGGCCAGGTAGGTCTGGACAAGCCCGGCCAGGCTTTTGGCCGTGTTGAGGGTTTGTTGTCTGAAAACTAAGGCCATGGACTTGGACGTTTCACGGAAAGTGAGTATCCCGATGATTAATTGGGGGATCACCACCAGAGCGATTCCTCCCAAAATAAGCTTGGTGCTAAGTTTCACTTGTTTCATTTCTTTCCTCCAGACCGGATCGGCCTTGAAACATCTAAGCATCCATTGCAGTTTGTTTTTATGAGGACTCGCTGTCTTGTTCTTCCATCGTCTCCGGGCCGGAATGTAATCAGTTGAATCAATTTTAAAAAAAGCAGAACCCCCAGCGTACATACTGATTTTTAGATATATCACATTATTTGGATAAGTTCGATACATTTTTATTGAGCTGCCACAATTATGTCAGAAAAAAAGACATCGCGGTGATGGACGGCCGTAGTCTTAAATCTTCATCTAAACATCGGGCCGCGGCTATCGAAATAAGTTGTATCCGGAAACCAAACCTGATAAAATTTGATAGAATTAATCTGAGTTCGACATGTCTTTCGGCATGCCTATTCTCCGGAGTTGGTCCCGAAAAAGATTTTAATGTTGCTTTAAGGATATCTCAGGCTGACAAATCATCTTTGGTGATATTGATTGGCCTTGCACGGAAATAGCCATCCCATGAGTGAATTCTCCGACATCGCCTCGCTCCGGCCCGGCCGGGACATACCGGTGTCCGTGGTTATCCCGGCTTATAACGCCGCGGCGACCATTGGCCGGACGATTGACGCCTGTCTGGCCCAGACAGGACTACCCGAGGCTCTGGAAGTTATTGTGGTGGATGACGGCTCCCAAGACCACACCTCGATCGTGGCCCAGGGATATCCCGTCAAAGTCATTAGCCAATCAAACAGCGGACCGGCGGCCGCCCGCAATGCCGGATATCGGGCCGCACGCGGCCGGGTGATCTGTTTTACCGATGCCGATTGCATCCCGGCCAAAGACTGGGTGGCCACCTTGCTCCGGGGATTTCAGTCGCAAGAAATCGGCGCCGTAGCCGGCAGCTATGAACCGGCCAACCCCGAGTCTTGGCTGGCCACCTGCATTCAAGCGGAAATTGTCGTTCGTCATCTTCAGATGGGTCAGTTCATCCGGGCCTTTGGAACCTATAACGTGGCCATCATCCGCCGCGCCCTGGACGAGGTGGACGGTTTTGATCCGACATTCCGCCGCGCATCCGGGGAGGACAACGATCTGTCTTACAAACTACTCAAGGCCGGGTATAAAATCGCCTTTTGCCGCGACGCCAGGGTCGCCCATTTTCACCCTACCAGAGTCATTAAGTACATGAAAGAGCAGGCCCGGCACGGATTCTGGCGAGCCAAAATCTATCGTCGTCACCCGGACATGACCCGGGGTGATGATTACACCCTGGCCAAGGATATCGTGGAGCCGCCCCTGGCCTTGACTATTGTCCTGGGTCTGGTGACCAGCCTGGTTTGGCCTCAACTCCGGCCGGCGGTCATCTGCCTGACCATTGTCCAGGTCATCATTCAAGCACCCATGACCAGAAAAATAATCGCCCTGACCGGCCGGCCAAATACAGCCTGGTTCGGTTTCGTCACCTTTGCCCGCGGGTTTGCCCGAGCTCTGGGTCTGGCCGCGGGTCTGGCCCTATTTAGACGGGAAAAGCCATGGACCCCCGGACTCTGATCATCATTCCGGCCTACAATGAAGGCCAGAGCATCGCCCCGGTCATCGATAATATCCGGCGTGACTTCCCCCAGGGCGATATTTTAGTGGTTAATGACGGTTCGATAGATGACACCTCGGAAGCGGCTCGTCAAAAAGACGCCTTTGTCTTGGACCTGCCATACAATTCCGGCATCGGCGCGGCTGTCCAGACCGGATTTCTGTTCGCTTTCCGAAATGGGTATGACGTGGCCATCCAGGTGGATGGTGACGGACAGCACCCGGCCGGCGAAATTCATAAACTGACCGAGACCCTGGACCAGGGATGGGACGTGGCCATCGGCTCTCGATTTGTCCACAAAACCGGGTACCAATCCACCTTTTTCCGGCGTCTGGGCAACAAGATATTCTCCGGACTGATCTATTTGGTGTGCGGCCAGAGGATTCACGACACCACATCCGGTTTTAGGGCCGTCAATCGTCAAGTCATTTCCCTTTTCGCCCAAACCTACCCCGGCGACTACCCGGAAGTTGAGGCTCTGGTCTTTTTAGACAAGTACGGATTCAAGATTAAGGAAATCCCGGTCGAGATGAAAGCCCGGCAAGGCGGCCGTTCATCGATTTCTTTTTTTGACTCGGCGTATTACATGATTAAGGTGACTCTTGCAGTCCTTATCACCGCGATTAAGAGAAAGGACTTTTGACCATGCAAACCATCGCTCCCCATCTTCGTGTCATCATTGCCATTATGTGCTTTACACTGATTGGGATCGTCATAGAACTCATCAGGCAAAATCGAATGCGGGAACGATTTGCCATCGTCTGGATGGGGGCCTCGGTCCTGATCCTGGTTTTCGGGATCTGGCCGGACCTGTTGAATGTCATCTCCAGAGTTGTCAAGTTACACCATTTGACCACCCTGTTTACTTTGGGCCTCATCTTTCTGGTCGGCATCATCTTAAACTTCACCGTAACCATCAGCACCTTGTCCGAAAGAAACCGGAAAATGGCTCAAGAAATGGCTATTGCCAAATTTCAGATAGAAGAGCTTAAAAAGGGCCTGAATAGTATCAAAGGCGGGTCCGGCATATGACAGAGCGTCTGGCCCGCGGGCCATTGACGAGGCCGGGCTGCCGGACGCAACAGAGCCGCTTGACCTGATAGCCTTTAGAATAGTCGGAATCATAAGAGGGATGGGGGAAAAAATGGCATGACGATATCGGTCACCAACCACGAATTTTTACTGCTCCGCGATTTTATAGCCGAGCAATGCGGGATTTATTTAGGTAATGAAAAAAAATATCTGATCGAGACGCGTCTTTCCGGCCTGGCCGAGCAGGCAGGTTGCCGGACATTTAGCGATTTTTATTATAAGATCAATAAATCCACCAAAAACACTAAGCTGCGGGCCATGACGGTGGACGCGATCACCACCAATGAGACGCTTTGGTTTCGGGATAAGTATCCCTTTCAAACGATGAAAGAACACATTTTCCCTAAGTTGTACAATGAGATCAAGACAGGCAGGAGGAGGGAGATCAATATTTGGTCGGCCGCCTGCGCCACCGGTCAAGAGCCCTATTCAGCGGCCATCACGGCGTATGAATTCTATCAAAGCCACGGTTGTGAGGCCGATTGTCAGCACCAGGTTCGCATCCTGGCCACCGATATCTCCTCCACGGTTCTGGCCCAGGCCCAAGCCGGGAGCTACGACTACGTCGCCATCTGCCGGGGCTTAGGGCCGGATCAGATCTCCCGATACTTCCGAAAAGAAAAAGAAAAGGGGTGTTGGATTCTGAATGAAGAGATTAGACGAATGGTTACCTTGAAGCAGATGAATTTGAAGGATTCCGACTACGGACCGCTGGGTTTTTTTGACATTATATTTCTTCGGAATGTGATGATCTACTTTACCGAGCCCTTCAGGACGACCCTGTTCACCCGCATGGCTCAACGGCTCAACCCGAAGGGGTACCTGTTCTTGGGCACGGGCGAGACGACCAGCGGGTCCGCCGACCTGTTCGACATCGTAAAGTACCAGGGGTCTATTTTCTATCAACTCAAAAATACCTGATAAGTTTTGGGCCGCCGGGAACTTATCGGGGTACCTTCCCCCCGCTGTTCTTCACATCCTCAAAATGACGCCGAATCCCCCCAAGGCTTTCCCCAAGTTCTTTCTTCCATTCGAGAGGCAGGTGTCCCCTATCCAGGCGATACGACAGCACAGATGCTTAATAATCTTCTTCAAGGTCCTCGTACACCTGTTCGGACTGAGCTCTCTTTCTGGCTTCCTCCGACCAATCAGGGCAATCTTCGCAGGAGAAGCTTCGCCATTTTTCAGCCAAAGTCAGACAGAACATATAGTTCGCACAGTCCAAAAAACGATGTTTCGATACATCTTCAAAACAGATGGCCTCGTTCAGCCTCTTGGGACCAGGCTTAAACGGCAAATTTGTCAGTGATGTATTTTCCTTGTGAGATTTCTTCTTCCCCATAGTGATCAATCATTCGTCAGGTTCATAGATTCATAGTGTTGTACAAAAATTACTTGGTACCATAGTATCAAGAAGCATTGGTCGCCCGAGCCGGTCGTTGAGCCCGGACTCCGTTCCCTTAGTTCGACTGCACCTTATCAGAATGATTTACGCCCTGTCAATTACGTTTGGCCGGTTTTTCATATAAAGTGGTTCTTTTTTAGTAGGTTATGGCTGATCAGATAAAGTCTTTACCGCTCGGCCGGGTTAAAAGCCTGATCTCCGGGAAGGCCGGATCCCGGACTGGTGTCATCCATTATTTAGCGGGTGTCACGCAGAACTGAGACTATTCTTTTCCCATTATGTTAACTAATTATATCGAATCAGAAGACGGCCCGCTAATCAACGGGACCTTGCAGGCGACGGGCGCTGTTCCAAGAGGATAGGACGATCGCTCTAATGTTTTAAAATAGTTCATTCCAAATAAGCCCTGAAAGGGCGCTCTAGGTTAGCCCAGCGGCAACGCCCTGGGAAATGCGGCAGGTTACGTGTCGGCAGAATGGTCAGGAGGTCGGCCCGCCCCCAAAGCCATTTCCTTTGAATGGGATATCCGGCTACGGCTGAGATGCCGAATTGCCAAGGATTTTATGTGGCATTATCGGTTATTTTATTCGGTGTCGCCCCCAGCCCAGGGCGTTGCCACTGGGCTAACATAGAGCGCCCCGTTGGGGCTTATGCGGAATTGGCCATTTATTAAAATAAGATCCGATGACCCTGCATCTTAGTCAATGACATTGAGATGCGGGGGAAAATAGAAGGCTCAACCGAGCCTTTGCCCTTCTCCCCCGCCGGTGCAGCGGACACTTTACCAGATGACGCCGGTGCCGAATGTAGCGCCCTGGATGGCCGCCTCTTCAAGAGACTTAGCCGCAACGTCCGGGCCGACTCCCCGATGGACCATCAACGAGATGGCCTTGATCATGTTGCCCGGTTTGTCATATTGAAATACGTTGCGGCCCATGGACACACCGTAAGCCCCGGCAGACATGACGCCATGAATCAAGTCCAGGATATCCCTGTCCCTGACTTTCTTTTCCCCGCCGATGGCCACCACGGGCACCGGGCAAACAGACACGACTTCAGCAAAACTCTCCGCGTCCCCGGTGTATGGCACCCGGACCACATCCGCGCCCAATTCCGCCCCAATCCGGGCGGCTCGCATGACCCCCAAGATTTGCTTCTGTAAGTCTTTTTCTTCGCCCGGATCCATTAAGGCGAACAAAGGCATCCCCCAATACGCCGCATCCCGGGCCACCAGCCCCAGCACGTCCAACATCCCGGGTTCATCTTCACCGCCGATGGAGATCCGGACTGAAACTGCGTCGGCCCCCATCCGAACGGCCTCTTCCACTTCCGTAACCAGAGTTTGCCGATGATCCTTAGAGGTGGCGGTCAGGTGAATAATCAGACCGATATCTTTACCGCTCCGGCGGTGAGCCGATGAGACTATGCCTTTGTGCAGGATGACGGCATTGGCGCCGCCCAGGGCCATGGTATCAACACAGTTTCGGATGTCCTTAATGCCTTCTATGGGGCCCATGCCCACGCCGTGAATAAGAGGAATGATCACCGTTTTTTTGGTGTTGCGGTCCATCACCCTTTCTAATCGTACTTTTTTTCCTAACATAAACAAGTCCCCTTTCTGACATCTGTCTTAACCGGCTTAAACGGAGAATGGGCAGTCTAAATTCCGGGCGATTACAGTTCAGTCCGGAACTTAGCGGATTGCTTTCAACCGAAGGAGGTGGTCGACTAACACGATCTTAACCATGGCCTCTAACACAGGAATGACCCGTGGAATGGCGGAAACATCATACCGGCCGGTAAGTTTTAGTTTCTCCGGGCTTCCTTGCCGGTCAATGGTGTCTTGCTCCAGATAGATGGACGGAATGGGCTTGACCGGAACCCGGAGCACAATCTCATCTCCGTTGGAAATCCCGCCCAGAATCCCCCCGGCATTGTTGGTCCTGAATCCGTCAGGCGTAAGTGGATCGTTATTTTGGGATCCTTTGCAGCCGGCCGCGGCAAATCCGGCCCCAAATTCCACTCCCTTGACCGCGCCGATAGACAACACCGCCTTGGCCAACTCCGCATCCAGCTTGTCGAACACCGGCTCGCCCAGGCCGGCGGGGCAGCCCCAAACCCGAACTTCCACCAGGCCGCCGAGGCTGTCGCCTTCCTTTCGGATCTGGGCCACTTTTTCGGACATGGCCGGAACTACCTGCATGTCCGGGCAAAAGAATTCATTCTGGTCAATGTCTTGGAGATCTATTTTTTGGGCTCGAATACCGCCACATTCAAGGGTGTAACCTAACACCTTGATTCCGGCGGGGATTAAGATGCGATCCGCCACGACCCCTGCCGCCACCCGGGCGGCCGTTTCCCGAGCCGACGACCGACCGCCGCCCCGATAGTCGAAGTGAGTGAATTTCTTAAAGTAGGTAAATTCAGCGTGACCCGGTCGAAAAAGCCGGGACAGCACCTCATACGGGTCACTTTTGACATCCTGGTTGTGAATGATCAGGGTAATGGGTGCGCCCGTGGTCAGGTCTTTGAACACTCCTGAGGCGATCTCCACCCGGTCCTTTTCAGCCCGGGGTGTCTCCACCGCTGATTTGCCGGGCCGCCGCCGGGCCATATCTTTGATAAAATCTTCTGGCCGCAAGGGCAACTGAGAAGGGCAGCCATCGATGACAACCCCGATCATTGGTCCATGGGATTCCCCAAAAGTGGTCACTCTGAAAGCTTGTCCAATGGTATTACCTGGCATCCAGTTAATCTTTCCTTTCAACTAACAATTTTTGTTAATGTCTGAGAGACGACTCATCCCCAAAATCAGGTGGCAGACGGTCTATGATCCGGTCAACTACTTCTTGGAGCGCCAATGAGCCGGTGTCTATGGCTATATCCCCGGCGTTATTATAATGTGGCTCCCGCTCCAGCAAGACCGCGGCAATTTCAGCCACCGGGCCGGCGCCGGTGAGGGATGGCCGCACTTGCCCGCTGACGATGTCGGCGGCCATTCTGCCCCCAATCGTCTCCGGCCCCGCCTGAAGCCAAACCACCCAACCGTTTTCTTTGAGCCGGGAAACATTCCGGCCGTCGAGCACGACGCCCCCGCCGGTGGCGATGACCAAATTATCTTTCCGGGCCAGTTCGCTGATCACCTGCCGCTCAAGGTCACGAAAGGCGGCCCAGCCGTTTTCGGCTACTATTTGAGGAATGGGCCGGCCGGATTGAAGTTGGATAAGGGTATCGGAATCCACGAAATCGCGGCCCAGTTTCTCCGCCAACAGCTTCCCCACCGCAGATTTTCCACAGCATCGGTACCCAATCAACACAATATTCATACATCCTTCATATATTAGGACAAATCAAAAGGGCCGCAGAATCCACCCACGGCCCTTCAGAATAAACCGTGGTCCTATCCTCCCCCACGGCCTTAGATGTCTCATCCCGATCCTGACCCGTGAGCGGACTTGCCTCCCAAAGCCAACAGTAAAGTGGGAAAAAGGGCCACCTTTCCTGGACACAGATTGAATTTGCGTCAAGTAGAGCATTTGGGACAAGAGGTCTGAAGATAGGCACAACACGGGCATAAATAGCGCTTTTAGAAAGCCTGTTGCTGGTTGTTTGTTGGCTGGTTGTTCGGCACTTGTTTAAAACAGCCGGCCACGAGTAACGCCCTGGTCTGGAAAAACGCAAGCTACGGCCGTTCGAGGTATATATAAAAATTACTTGATTGTCAAGCCAAAATTAGAATTGTTGAATTCCTGCCGGATTACTTGACAACGGAATTATATTTATGCTAGAACACGTTAATATTTAATCATTTTCAAAAAAAACATGACGATCAGTCGTCACAACCTTGAAACCTGCTGACGGGAGACGCCCAGGCCGGCTTTATTATGACAAAGATTCCCAAAAAACGCCTTGATGTATTGTTGGTCGAGAGAGGTCTCTGCCCGACCAGGGAGCAGGCCAGAGCCGCGGTCATGGCCGGGCAGGTCTGGGTTGATGGCCGGCCGGTGCAGAAAGCAGGTAGTCCCCTGCCCGATACGGCGCTGCTGGAGGTGCGAGGCCCGAAAAATCCCTACGTCAGCCGGGGGGGGCTGAAGCTGGAGGCGGCCTTGAGTGACTTTGGGGTCGACCCGGCCGGACTGACCGCCTTAGACGTCGGGGCCTCCACCGGAGGATTCACCGACTGCCTCCTCCAGCACGGAGCGGTCAAGGTCTGGGCCCTAGATGTGGGCCACGGGCAACTGGACTGGAAACTCCGCAATGATCCCCGGGTGGTCACCCTGGAAAAGGTTAATGCCCGAAACCTGGCTGAAGCCGGCTTACCTCCGGTGCCCCTGGCCGTCATTGACGTGTCATTTATCTCTCTGAGATTAATATTACCGTCAGTATATGAATTGATCTTCCCGA
>JADFXY010000174.1:0-9104 GCA_015233355.1 Deltaproteobacteria bacterium
GAGAAAATTGCCAACGCAATCATTTTGGTACATCAACTCACGAATTGTGGAACGTTACTTCTCGATTCTAAATTCACGACCGGGTCTCGACATTGGCTTGCGTCTGGCTTAAGTTAATGACATTGGGCTGCAACTAGCGGTCGGGCAACCTGGAAAATTGTCTATGATTTAAACAGGGAGATTGAGATCGACCAAGGAGGATATTGTCAATGGCAGATCCCCTCGCCGATAGAGTCATACAAAGAATCGCTCAAGCGACCGAGCTGTATCACCGCCTCGTCCTGTTGGTGGCCCCAGCCGGTGCTGGCAAGACCAATATTCTCCAAGATGTTAACGTGCGCACTGTGGCCCCACTGATTAATGTCAATCTTGAACTAGCCCGGCTCATGCTTGACCTCACCGAGCGACAGCGGGCGCTGCAGTTGCCCCGTCTCCTTGCAACGATCGTGGGAGGTTCTGAAGCCAATGTAATTCTTCTTGATAATATCGAGGTCCTTTTCGATGTTTCACTAAAGCAGGATCCCCTGCGGCTCCTGCAATATCTCTCGCGGAACAAGACGTTAGTTGCTGCCTGGAGCGGCTCCATCGATGGTGAGTATATGGTCTACGCTGCACCGGACCACATCGAGTACAGACGATATCCTTTGCGAGATTTGCTGATAGTGAATTTGGAGGCCGTCACATGACAATAAGGAACGAAACTTTATGGGGACAGACTCGATGAGATACGCTGACCTAATTCAATTCGAACCTATCGAGTCCGTGGTTCAGTTGCGTGACGCCGACGTTGAGGCCGCTGCCCGGCATCTTGTTCAGACTTATGTTATCTCCACAGAGATGGCCGAGAAGCTAGTTAACCTCGTCGTTCCTCAGCTTCAATTCGACAGGCCCATGGATAACAAGGGGCTGCTGGTCGTAGGTAACTACGGCACTGGTAAGTCGCACCTCATGTCTGTCATCTCTGCCCTGGCTGAGAACGGCGATCTCTCAACCTACCTGAATGACCAGAGCGTGGCAAGTGCCGCGGGCGAGATCAGCGGACGTTTCAAGGTGATCCGGACCGAAATCGGAGCTACGACCATGTCTTTGCGCGACATCCTCGTGGCCGAACTAGAGGAACATCTGGCCACCATGGATGTGTATTATTCATTCCCGCCCGCTGACAGGGTGTCCAACAACAAGCGATCCTTTGAAGAGATGATGGCTGCCTTTCATCAAAAGTTTTGCGACCACGGCCTGTTCCTAGTCGTGGACGAACTGCTCGATTATCTGCGCACGCGTAAAGACCAGGAATTAATCCTCGACCTTAACTTCTTACGTGAGATCGGCGAGGTTTGCAAGGACCTTCGGTTCCGTTTCATTGCCGGTGTCCAAGAAGCCATTTTCGACAGCCCTCGTTTTTCTTTTGTGGCCGACAGCATCCGTCGGGTGAAGGACCGTTTCGAACAAATCCTCATAGCCCGCAAGGACGTTAAGTTTGTAGTGGCTGAGCGCCTGCTCAAGAAAACAACCGATCAGCAGGTGAAAATCCGAGAGCACCTGACACCTTTCGCCAAGTTCTACGGCCGGATGAACGAGCGCATGGACGAGTTTGTACGTCTTTTTCCTGTGCATCCGGACTACATCGATACGTTCGAGCGGGTCACAGCGGTGGAAAAGCGCGAGGTGCTCAAAACTCTGTCCCTGGCCATGAAGAAGCTCCTTAGCCAGAACGTCCCCGACGATCGGCCTGGAGTAATCGCTTATGATGGTTACTGGACAACTCTGAGAGAGAATCCGTCCTTCCGGGCTGTCCCGGACATCAAGGCGGTCATAGACTGCAGCCAGGTACTCGAGTCGCGTATCCAGCAGGCATTCACCCGTCCGGCCTACAAACCCATGGCCACCCAGCTTATTCACGCTCTGTCGGTCCACCGGCTCACGACGGGCGACATTTACGCCACCCTAGGCGCGACGGCGGGGGAGTTACGTGACGGCCTCTGCCTATTCCAGCCGGGTATCGAGGAGTTAGGCGGCGACCCTGCTGATGATTTACTCTCACAAGTAGAAACGGTCTTAAGGGAAATCCATAAAACGGTCAGCGGTCAGTTCATTTCCGTAAATCCTAACAACCGTCAGTATTACTTGGATCTTAAAAAAACTGATGACTTTGATGCCCTGATTGAGAGACGAGCCGAGAGCCTTGATTCCTCACAGCTTGACCGTTACTACTACGAGGCGCTCCGGCGGGTCATGGAGTGCACTGACCACACGTATGTAACGGGCTACAAAATCTGGCAGCACGAGCTCGAATGGCTGGAGCGCAAGGTCGCTCGTCAGGGATACCTTTTCTTCGGCGCGCCCAATGAACGCTCCACGGCGGTGCCGCAAAGGGATTTCTACCTCTACTTTATCCAACCCTTTGGTGCGCCATACTACAAGGACGAGAAGAAACCAGACGAATTGTTCCTGCACCTTACGAGCAAGGATGATGAGTTCCGCACTGCACTTCAAAGCTACGCTGCAGCCTTGGATCTAGCGTCCACAGCTTCGGGCCACGCCAAGTCCACTTACGAGGACAAGGCTTCAGGCTTCCTGCGCGACCTCGAACAATGGCTACTGAAGAACATGACCACAGCCTTCAATGTGACCTATCAGGGCCGCTCCAAATTACTGACCGAGTTGGCTAAGGGTAAGTCAATCCGCGAGCTTTCGGGCATAGGTTCTTACGAGCGGATCAACTTCCGCGACTTTGTGAATACTATCGCAAGCATTTGCCTTGGGACCAGATTTCAGGACCAGGCTCCCGAATACCCATTCTTTTCATTGCTCATCACTGGAGCGAACCGAGCCCAAGCTGCTCAAGACGCGTTACGCGCCATCGCCGGCCAGAACCGCACTAAACAGGCCAACTCGGTGTTGGATGCCCTCGAGCTACTCGACGGCGATCGGCTCGACCCTTACCGGTCAAAATACGCCAGGCACATCCTTGACGTCATTAAGAAGAAGGGCCATGGCCAGGTGATGAATCGCATAGAGCTGATTGAGGATGTCCTTGGCGTGGAGTACCTCGAACCGAAATCGTTCCGGCTCGAACCAGAATGGGCTGTGGTCGTGTTGGCCGCGCTTGTCTACACAGGCGAGGTGGTGCTTTCCATCCCAGGCAAAAAATTCGACGCCACGGGTCTGCCACAACTGGCCGGAACCGGTATCGACGAGCTAATCTTGTTTAAGCACATTGAACGGCCCAAGGATTGGAACCTTCCAGCGCTCAAGGCAATGTTCAAATTGATTGGGCTCACGCCGGGAATGGTCCAATTAATCACCCAGAGTAAGGACGAGCCGGTTCAAGAGCTACAGGAGGCTGTCACCAAAGTTGTGGAACAAATGGTGCTCATGCAGAAGAGCCTGCAGACCGGGCTGTTTTTCTGGGGGCGCAGCCTGCTATGCGAAGACGATGTACATAAACTGCGCACCAAACTGAACGAAACCAAGACCTTTCTCGAATCATTGCAGGCCTATACCTCGCCAGGCAAGCTCAAAAACTTCAGATATGACATCCCAGAGGTGATGGCCCACCGTGACGGCCTCAATTCCCTTGCTGAGATCAAATCGTTTGAAGAATTGGTGGCCGACCTCGGACCCAAGGCATCATACCTATCGACAGAAGAGGCGGTCCTACCCACCGGTCATGACTGGATCATCAAAATGAAGGCGGTGCGTGACGAGGTTCTCACTCAGATCGGCGATCCAGCCAACCGTGGTGCAGCATCCTTCCGCCAGCAGACCCAGCGCAAGCTTGCCGACCTCAAGGATGCCTACCTGCATGTCTACATTACCATGCACTCTAAGGCGCGGCTGGGCGTGAATGAAGACAGGCGCAAGGCCCAGCTCATGAGTGATGAGCGACTCAAACGCTTACAAAAGCTTTCCACCATCGGCCTGATGCCCAGGCAACAGTTGACGGATTATCAGAACCGTCTGGTGGGTTTGAAAAGCTGCTTCGCACTTATAGAAAAAGACCTGGAGGCATCGTCTGTCTGTCCCCACTGTAATTTCAAGCCGGGAGAGGAACTACCCACGGCTCCGGCAATGGCGATGCTTGACACCTTGGATACCGAGCTGGACAAGGCGATTGAAAATTGGACCAAGACACTGCTGACTAATTTAGAAGATCCGACCATCAGAGGGACTCTTAGCCTGCTCAAGCCGGAACAACGCAAGCTGTTGGATGGATTCATCAAGAAGCGGACCCTGCCGGACGACCTAAGTCAAGACTTCATACATGCCTTGCAGGAGGTGCTCTCCGGGCTAACCAAAATATCGGTCAAGATCACCGACCTGCGCGACGCCCTGCTTTCGGGTGGCTCCCCGGCCACCCCGGAGGAGATGAGGAAGCGTTTCGAGGAATACATTGACGGGCTGACCAAGGGCAATGAGCCAGGCAAGGTACGGATAGTTTTGGAGTAAGCCATGCGCAGCATTTCAGAAATCAGTGTGCTCCTTGATGAGCTGATCCACCAACCTGCCGGCACACTAGAACATCAGGATCTCGATTTCAAGGAATGGAACACTCGAAGTCTACCTGATGCAATTGCCTTAGCCGTGGAAATGGCCATTTGCATGGCTAATGGAGGTGGTGGCACCGTGGTCTTCGGGATTAATGACAAGGCCATCGGGAGAACCCAAGCCATACTGGGGGTACCTCCCGAGGTCGACGTCAACCGCCTCAAGAAAGCCATTTACGATCAGACAGATCCTAAGCTGACCCCTGTCTTTGAGGAACTCTCAGTACCTGAGGGGACTCAAAGGCTTATCGTCATGCAAGTCTATCCTGGCCTGCCACCTTACACGGATACCGCCGGAAAGGGTAAAATCCGTATAGGCACAGATTGTCAACCACTCACCGGGACCTTGAGACGACGCATCATGGTAGAGACGGGTGAGACGGATTATACTCGTGAAACTATTTCTGAATCAATCGAAACAGCTCTCTCTCCAACCGCCTTGGAACAATTACGAGAGACGGCTCGAAAAGAGCGCGCACCGGAGGACCTTCTTCAGACGAGCGACATGGAACTATTATCTGCTATGGCGACGATACGCCGCGGCAGTCTCACTCGCGCCGGGGTGCTGATTGCCGGAAAGATCTCCGTCATCCGAGATGTACTCCCCGGCTATTCCTGGACCTATCTCCGGATGGTAAGTGAGACAAACTATGAGAATAGGTTGGATGGACACGAGGCTTTGCCTATTGCTATTAACCGGATTATGGACCGGATCATGGCGGAAAACCCCATCACCACTTTAACCTATGGTCTGTTCCATTTTGAATACCGCACTTATCCCGAAGTCGCCCTGCGAGAAGCTTTGCTCAATGCTTTTTGTCATGCAGACTACCGGATAGGTGGTCCTATCCTGATCAAACACTTCCCAGATCGTTTGGAAATTAGTGATCCCGGAGGTTTTATTGGAGGCGTCACACCTGAAAACATTTTACATCATCCACCCATATCGCGTAATCCGACTCTGGTAGACGCCCTTTCTAAGCTTCGTCTCGTCAATCGCAGCAACCTAGGTGTGTCACGCATGTTCCAGGCATTATTGGTGGAAGGCAAAGACCCCCCGTACGTCGAAGAGCTTGGGGAGACCGTTCGAGTGACATTCCAGGCCCGAGCAATTTCACCTCCATTTCGATCCTTCATAGAAGAAGAAAACAAACGCGGCCGTTTACTGAACCTGGACCACCTGCTCATCCTTCACCACCTCACGCGACACTCTGAAGTTGAAACCACCGAGGCAGCCAAGTTGATCCAGCGCTCTGTGGAACAAACTCGAGAAATCTTGAGTCGGATGGAAGGCGAATTCGACTTTCTCGAACGAGGTGGAGCCGGGCGTGGAACCTATTGGACGCTTCGCTCCGGAATCCATCAGCGCCTTGTGGGATCTGACCATCCAGAGTGGGACAGGCGTATTGATTGGGAAGCGGCTAAAACGCGTATTTTGAGTATCCTCATGGAACGGGCACGGCGCGGCGAACCTGGACTAACTAACCAGGAGATTAGGCGGATATCTCATTATGATCGGTTCCAAGCAAACCGGATAATGAGAGAATTGATCAATGAAAATAGTGCAGTCGGAAAGGAAGGAACGAAACGGTGGACTCGCTATGTGTATTCCATGTGATTGATCATAGTGTTTAACATAAAACATGATTGTATGTGATTTTCTATGTGATGTGCGCATGGATGTTTTATCAATCGTGAACTCGGCGGAGGTTTCATTGGTCATTTCAAGAGGACCTAAAATATGACTGACCGGAGCGATAGGCGCCATCAACTCAGTCTTAATCTTAATATAGATGAGCAGGAGAACCGTTACTTGGGAGCGGTGGAGTGTCTCGGCATGACGTTTCCGAACGATGAAGAGCGGCGAAATTATTTCTTGGATAAGCTTCGCGAAAAGCTGAAGGACCCCGAATTCCGAAAAGTCGAAGGATTCCCTATCGGTTCGGACGAAGACATCCTGGCTTTGTCAGACCCACCTTATTACACCGCCTGCCCGAATCCCTGGATTGCCGATTTTATAAAATATTACGGAACGCCATATGATCATAGTAGGTCCTATCATCGCGAACCTTTTGCCATAGATGTTAGTGAGGGGAAGACCGACCCGATTTATAAGGCACACTCCTACCACACTAAAGTACCACACCTAGCCATTGTGCCTGCCATCCTCCACTATACCGATCCTGGGGACATAGTCCTGGACGGCTTTTGTGGCTCTGGGATGACTGGTGTGGCGGCCCAGTGGTGCGGGGCTTCGCCGTCCGAGTATCGGTTTCGTATAGAAACAGAATGGGCAGAACAGGGACTAGAAAAGCCCAAGTGGGGTTCACGCCGATCCGTGTTGTGTGATCTCGCCCCGGCTGCCACCTTTATCGCTGCCAACTATAACCTGCCGTTCGATGTGCCCGAGTTCACCTTAGCAGGAAAGAAGCTCCTGGATGAGGTGGAGGCAGAACTCGGTTGGATGTACGAAACCATCCATACCGATGGCGAAACCAAAGGAAGAATTGCTTACACTGTCTGGAGTGAAGTCTTCACATGCCCGGACTGTGCCGGTGAGGTGGTCTTCGTTGACGAGGCGCTTGACGAGGAGACCAAAAAGGTCAGAGATCGTTTCGCATGCCCGCACTGCAATGCTGAACTGACAAAAGATAATCTCGAACGGGTATTCGAGTCATGTGTTGACCCTGCTATGGGTGGTATCTTGAGGCGCGTGAAGTTTCAGCCTTCCCTTATCTCGTATGAAATCAACGGGCGTCGATATGAAAAGAAGCCAGATGAGACAGATATAAAGTTGCTAAACCGCGTCGCACAGATTCCGTTACCTTCGGAGGTGCCAACAAACCGATTTCCCATAGAGCAGATGTACCATGGTTCACGGATCGAACCCAAGGGCTTCACTCATATCCATCATTTCTTTCTCCCTCGTGCCGCTCAATCATTGGCTGCTATGTGGCGCAGAGCCAATACTCACCCCGATGTGCGAACCAAGAATATGATGCTATTTTTTGTGGAGCAAGCAATATGGACTATTTCTGTTCTTAATCGTCATCGACCGACAGGCTTTTCGCAAGTCAACCAGTATTTGTCCGGTGTTTATTACGTTGCGTCCTCACATGCCGAATGCAGTCCATGGTACATCCTTCAAGGTAAACTAGACAGATTAAGCAAGGGTTTCAGAAGCGGTCTTGCTATATAGGACTCGTCTGTTGTCACTACCAGTACGGCAGCAAAGATTGGTCTTGCAGACGAATCCATCGATTATGTTTTCACCGACCCACCATTCGGTGAAAACATCTATTACGCCGATTTGAACTTCCTTGTGGAGTCATGGCATCGGGTCTTCACCGATGCCAGAGAAGAGGCCATCATAGACAGATTTAAGAAGAAGGGGTTGCCGGAGTACCAATGTCTGATGCAACAATGCCTTGCAGAATACTATCGTATCCTTAAGCCTGGACGATGGATGACCGTCGTATTCCATAATTCCCGCAACGCGGTGTGGAACTCCATCCAGGAAGGGATGCAGGCCGCTGGTTTTGTGGTGGCGGATGTCCGCACCATGGACAAGCAACAGGGATCATACCGGCAAGTCACTAGTACTGCGGTGAAACAGGATCTTGTTATTTCTGCCTACAAACCCAATGGTGGTCTGGAAGATCGCTTCAAACTCATTGCTGGAACTGAAGAAGGAGTTTGGGCCTTTGTTCGAACTCATCTAGGCCGTCTCCCTACCTTTGTCTCTAAAGATGGGCAGGCGGAGGTCATTGCCGAACGACAAAACTATCTTCTTTTCGACCGTATGGTAGCCTTCCATGTCCAACGCGGAATAATGGTGCCTCTGTCTGCCTCTGAGTTTTACAATGGACTTGCCCAACGTTTTTCAAAGCGAGACGGTATGTACTTCCTGCCTGAACAGGTGGCCGAATACGACCGGAAACGAATGTCGGTCGGCAAAATGACTCAAGTTGAAATTTGGATCAAAGACGAAGCTTCGGCCATTCAATGGCTCAAGCAGTATTTAATTAGTAAACCTCAAACCTTCCAAGAAATCCATCCGCAGTTCATGAAAGAAATTGGTGGTTGGAGCAAGAACGAAACACCCCTCGAACTCTCGACTCTACTCGAACAGAACCTCCTTCATTATGACGGTAGCGGCGAAGTGCCCAGCCAGATTCACAGCTACCTTTCCTCTAACTTAAATGAACTTCGGAATCTGCTAAAAGGCGATGATAACTTGCGCGCCAAGGCCAAAGACCGCTGGTATGTGCCAGATCCGAACAAGGCCGGTGACTTAGAGAAGCTGCGGGAAAAATCCCTGCTCAAAGAATTCGAGGAGTACCGCACATCCAGTCTGAAGCGTCTGAAAGTGTTCCGTCTCGAGGCAGTGCGTGCCGGGTTCAAAAAGGCCTGGCAGGAGCGCGACTATGCTATAGTCGTCCGATTTTGATTTCTAACATTTTGTATTGTCATTCACAGTGACAGAATAACATATAATATATAACTTAAATAATTATTATATCAAAACTAGACTTTTCTTGGATGATAGTTTAATCA
>JADFXY010000175.1:0-9078 GCA_015233355.1 Deltaproteobacteria bacterium
AACCATCTTGACCGGCTACGGCATCCGGACACAGGGGAATCTTGCCTCCTCCGTCCGTTTGTTCTCCTTGCCTGCTCAACTATTGGATCTTCCAGTCGGGACTATGATTGTTCCTTGTGCTGAGGAGAAAAGAGATAAGTCCACATGTTGGTTAACTCACCACCATCGCTACCGGGTGCCGAGACCAATTTCGGACGGAATAAAGTTTTTCAAAAACGGGAATCACGTAAACCAGACGCAGGCCGGCCGGACTTAACCAGAAGATCGATACTAGTCCGGCTGCCTGCCGACATAAAGGACCTGCACATGAACTCTATCATCAAATATATCGGGTTCCTTTAGGGCCCCTGAATCTATTGGAGATATCAATGAGCCAGACCGTCCTAACCAACAATCATGCTGAAATCTTACCGGAAGAAGTCGAACCCCCATCGCCCTCTCGTTGCGTAAGCAATCTTGCCGCACAAGACCAGGTTGAGTGCTCCTGCCTCACCGACCGGATTCAAGACACCATCCCCGAAGCAAATAAAAAAACTAAGGTCCCGTCCCTCACGTTAGCTTCGAGTGTCCGGTTTGGATCGGAGGCCCGAAAATTTCGTCGCCGTTTTTTCCCAACCGCGACTCAAGCCGATTGGAATGACTGGCACTGGCAGATCCAGCACCGGATTACCGGATTGGCCCAGTTGTCTCGTATCATTCGGTTATCCCCAGAGGAGCGGGCGGCCATGGATGGCTCCGGGCAAAGGCTGTCGCTTAACATTACGCCGCAATATCTCAGTCTGGTGGATCCGGATGATCCTGATCAGCCCATTCGTCGTTGTGTCGTCCCGGTTGTCAACGAACATATTGCGGGCCCCGGTGAATCAGATGATCCTTTGAGCGAGGAACGCGATCTGGTTGCCCCGGGATTGGTCCATCGTTATCCTGACCGCGTCCTTTTCCTGGTCACCGGCTTTTGCTCGACCAACTGCCGTTATTGCACTCGCTCGCGACTGGTTGGCCATGAACATGGAACCTCCCGTTACAGTAGGCGGAACCTGGAGAAAGCCTTGGATTACATTGCCGCCACGCCTGCAGTGCGCGATGTCCTGATTTCGGGTGGTGATCCCCTAACCTTGAGCGATGAGCGCCTGGAATGGATCTTGGCCGGACTGCGAAGTATCCGGCACGTAGAAATAATTCGCATTGGGACGAAGGCCCCGGTGGTTCTTCCGCAGCGGATAACCTCAGACCTGGTCAAGATGCTGAAACGGTATCATCCACTCTTTATGAGTATTCATTTTACTCACCCCGAGGAACTGACCCAGGAGACCGGCCGCGCCTGTGAACGGCTGGCTGACGCGGGCATCCCTCTGGGCAGTCAAACCGTTTTGCTGGCGGGGATTAACGATAATGCCGCGACCATGAAAGATCTGGTTCACGCCTTGTTGAAAGTGCGGGTCAGGCCATACTATCTTTATCAGTGTGACCCTATTACCGGATCAGCTCATTTTCGGACACCCGTATCACGAGGGCTGGAAATAATTCAGGGTTTGCGAGGTTACACCTCAGGCTACGCCATTCCAAATTACGTCATTGACGCACCGGGCGGAGGAGGCAAGATTCCCCTGTGTCCGGATGCCGTAGCCGGTCAAGATGGTTGCAATCTGGCCTTGCGGAACTACGCCGGTCAGACTTATTATTATCCAGACACAGCCGGCGGGGTCGCATCTGAAATGATTTAACGTCAAAACATATCGCAATTATTTCGAAATAAAGTCAAAGGGCAGGGACCGGCTGAGCTACTGCCCTCGTTTATTTGTCAGGCAGGCAAAAATGAACTGGTCGGTTTTCAAACCTGGATTTGTCTCTGCCGAATCGTCCGGTGTCGCGTGGGGTCTTGACTGGGTAAGGCATTTCAACCAGGGCTGGGAGAAGTTTTGATGAATGTCGGATTGACTTATGATCTTCGCCGGGACTACCTGGCCATGGGGTTTGACGAGGAGGGGGTGGCCGAATTCGATAACCCCGGCACTGTTGATGGACTGGAGCAGGCCCTTCAAGATTTGGGGTACCAGACGGATCGGATCGGCCATCTGCGCGGGTTGGTCGGGAGATTGGCCGCAGGTGACCGGTGGGATATGGTTTTTAACATCGCCGAAGGATCGGGCGGCTTTGGCCGTGAGTCCCAGGTTCCCGCTTTGCTGGAGGCTTACGGGATTCCATACACTTTCTCCGACCCCCTGACTCTGGCCGTAACTCTCCACAAAGGCATGGCCAAACATATCGTCCGGGACCTGGGCATACCCACGCCTGATTTTGCAGTCGTGGATTCGGAAGCGGATCTTGGCGATGTTTGTTTGCCGTTCCCTCTATTTGCCAAACCCGTGGCCGAAGGCTCCGGGAAAGGAATTTCGACGGCTTCCCGGATAGATAATTATCAGGCTCTGGCCGATACTTGCCGCTCTCTCCTGGCCCGGCATAAGCAGCCGGTATTGGTTGAGACTTTTCTGCCCGGCCGGGAATTTACCATCGGGGTGACGGGTCAGGGGAAAACGGCTCAGGTTATCGGGGTAATGGAGATTATTCTGCTTGACACGGCTGAACCCGGCGCCTATTCTTACTACAATAAGGAACATAGCAAAGATGATCAAGGCGGCTGGGTGGTAACCTGCAAATTGGTTGATGATGATCAGGCCCGGGAAGCGGGACGAGTGGCCCTGGCCGCCTGGACAGGACTGGGGTGCCGGGATGCCGGGCGGGTGGATCTGCGGGCCGATGACCAGGGGCGTCCAAATTTTATCGAAGTCAATCCGCTGGCCGGTCTTAATCCGGACCATTCAGATTTGCCCATCCTCTGCCGGTTGGTCGGCCGGAGCTACCTGAGCCTGATCGCCGGCATCATGGACTCGGCCTTGACTCGGGCCGGGGTGGGAACCCAATACCGTTGAAAAAAAACAGCTTGACCATCTTCGGATGCGATAAGATTCCTCGCTTTGTTCGGAATGACAAATTTACATCGTCTGTTCGTGTGGTCCACTCTTTTGTCATTTCGAGCGAAGCGAGAAATCTTATCACATCCTTGCTTCAACCTTAAATTAATGCAGGCTGTCTTTGATATGGATAACCCCGGAGTCAGGTCCATGACTAAGGTTGTCGTGCTGCACGATCAGGCCCTTGACGGGGCGGATCCTGATTTGGCCGATAATTTCCACCAGGCCATGGAAATATCCGACGCCCTAAACCGGTTGGGATACCGGACCGAGAGGCTGGCGTTTGGCCGGCGGTTGGCCCAGACGGCTCAAGCCTTGCAGCAGCTTCGTCCCGATGTGGTGTTTAATCTGGTTGAATCGCCCCGCGGCCTGGGACGGCTGGTTCACGCCGCACCGGCCCTGCTCCACAGGTTGGGCCTATCCTATACCGGATCCGACGCCAGGGCGATCCTGCTCACCTCCAATAAGCTCCAGGCCAAGAAAAAGATGCACCAGGCCGGGCTCCCGGTTCCCCCGTGGATTACCGGGCCAGAGTCAGCCACGGTTATTCCGACCGCGGCCGGGTACATCATAAAATCCGTCTGGGAGCATGCCTCCATCGGGCTTGACGAAAGCTCCATCTGGGTAAACGGGAAAGCCGGAGGACTGGATCGCGAAATGGCCGGCAAACGGGATGTGTTGAAGGGGGATTGCTTCGCCGAGGAATACATTGACGGGCGGGAATTCAATATATCGCTGCTGTCCGGGGACGGGGGGCCGGAAGTGTTGCCGCCGGCTGAAATCGTCTTTGACGGATATCGCCCGGGTCAGGCCCGGATCGTAGGCTATTCCGCCAAATGGCTGCCGGAAACATTTGAATACAACCATACTAACCGGCAGTATGATTTCCCGGCTGCTGATTCTGGTTTGCTGGCGGAATTAAAGCAATTGTCCCTCACGTGCTGGTCGCTTTTCCGAATTCGCGGTTGGGCCAGGGTTGATTATAGAGTGGACGCGGCCGGCTGCCCGTGGATTTTAGAGGTCAACACTAACCCCTGTCTTTCCTCTGACGCCGGTTTCATGGCCGCTGCGGGTCGAGCCGGGCTGGGCATGGACGCGGTGGTGGCCAGGATTATGATGGACCTGAATTAGGAAGGACGGCGCCTGTGATCATGACCGAGACGCTGAATGGCGACGGATTTAGATGGAGAGATGTGGTCAAGCCCGGTGATCCCGAAAAAGTCCGAACTCTTTGCCGATCGTCAGGGCTTTTTACCCCGGAAGAGGTGCAGGTGGCCGGTGAGCTGGTTGAAGAGCATCTGTCGAAGGGTCCAGCCTGTGGCTACCACTTTATTTTCGTAGAACAACGGGACATGATGGTCGGGTACGTTTGTTTTGGCCCCACTCCTCTTACTGTGCTCAGCTATGATATGTACTGGATCGCAGTCGAGCAGCAGCACCGGTTTCACGGCATCGGGCATGAGATACTGGTCCGGTGCGAACAACTGATCCACCTCAAGGGTGGCCGCCGGATATATGTGGAGACCTCTTCGCTTCCGTCATATTTGCCCACGCGGAACTTCTATGAAAAGAATGGCTATAGTTGCGAAGCGTTGCTCAGGGATTTTTACGAGCCGGACAATCATAAGATAATTTTCGTCAAGGTCATGGAACCATAAGGATGATGAGAGATTTTATTTAGTTAGCGGTAATTGACCGGCGGCCTAACTTTTTTGTTGACTTTGGAACCGATTTGCCTTAAAAATATCTTTTTAGCCCCGCATACCAAACCAGCTTGACGTGGAGAGATGACCGAGAGGCCGAAGGTGCTCGCCTGCTAAGTGAGTGAATGGTTAACGCTGTTCCGAGGGTTCGAATCCCTCTCTCTCCGCCACATAAGCACATAAATCCTGCTAACCCCCGACCTCTCGACCGCATACTACCCCCAGTCTGCCGATTCTTTCACTTCTACATCTAAATTATCGCCGTAGGTTGATGATCGTTATTCTATTTGCCCAGTAAAGTCATCAGGTTTGAAGGCACCGAGTTGGCCTGGGCCAAAATTGAGGTTCCGGATTGCAGCATCATCTGGTTCTTGGTTAATTGAGTGACGGTCGCAGCCATGTCCGTGTCCCGGATGTTGGAGTCGGCTTCAGTCGTATTTTGTCCCTGGGTCATCAAGTTAGTCGCAGTGAACTGAAGGCGGTCCATGGCGGCGCCCAATTTTGCCCGCTGGGCGCTGATGAAGTTGATGGCTTTGTCAAACATGTCTGCGGCTTGCTGGGAAGTATTCTGATCGATCACCGAAGCCTGATCTATACCCAGAGCGCCGGTACTAACGTCGGCGATTTGTGTTTGCAGGGAATTACTCCCCCCGGCTCCGATCTGCATGTTGATGTGGGAATCCGTGACTTTCAACAGCAAGGATTTATCATTAGAATCGGCCTTGAAGTCAAAACTGCCGGTGGCATCATTCCAGCTAGTCAGCGTATCCACAGTCGGTTGGAGCTTAATCTGCATCCCCGGGATGATGTCGGTTAAATCAGGAGTAGACGTCCTGACACTGTAAAGAGTCTGGTTGGTATGATTATCCCGCACTTCAATGTAGTACGGGTCGGGATTGGCTGGGTCTAAACCGGTTCTGACCGTGTTGAATCCGAAGGCTTTCAGGACGTCGTCATCTCCGGTGATGGAAATCTGGCCTTGGGCGCCGGTCCAGGGAGACCGAACGAGCAGCGTACCATTGACCGCCGCATCACCTTCACCGCGGTTGAAGGTTCCTTCTGCCGTACTCGAGATGTAGTCGGCCACGTGGCTATAAACCGTGTCCGTCGAGGAACCGTTGACCGTCATGCCTAAACCGCCCTGGCTTTGGGATGTCGTAATGGCCGAAGCGATCATGTTTTGTATCTCATCAATGGTTGTGGACTGATCGAAGTTGATGGTTTTGGTCCGGCCGTTGGCGTAGATATTTAATTGTCTGCTCTGATTCACCACATTTTGGAACTGACTAATCTTACCCAGGGTGGTCGAGCTATTAGCGACTGTTTCAGTGGTTCCTGCTTGATGGTTTTCAATCACCAGGCTCCCGGCATTGCCCGCTGTTGCTGCGGCGCTTCCAAATCCCCATTGCACACCCAACCCATTCAGCGTCCGGTCGGAAGAAATAGTCGATTGACCGGATACGTTCCAGGCCGCCGCGTTGCCGGATAGTCCTCGTCGGTTGTAGATATTAGTGGTCAGACTGGACGAGTCCGTACCATTAAAGATGACCAGGGCGGTGCCGGCATCATTTCCCTGGCTATGGGTGTTCTTATCCCAGCCGATCGTTTGGAGGATGTTGCTTTCCCCGACCGCGTCGTGGAGTTGGATGTTTGAATTGTAACCTAAAGTTCGGCTCATCAAATGAAATTGATTGGCCTGGTCATCGTAAACGACATTGACCAGATTCGCGTCCGAGCCGTCACTCTGGGTAATGGCCTTATTCATGGCCTGCTCCAGATCGCCCGCCAATTTTACCTTGTCCGCCGTGGTGTTGGCATAATTGGCATTCGGCATGATCGCGGTATATGTACTTGTTGAGTCATTGAGTGAAAAAACCAGCCGGTTGTTGCCGTCGCCAGCCGTTTTAACGGCTGAGATGCCCATGTTGCTCCAGGACCAGCCGCCAACCGCGGTGGTCAGACCGGACACGATGATGCTTTGGGGCCGGACCGTGCCGTCGGCTGAAGTGAGGCTCAACCGCAGCGTGTGATCAGGTGCTATTTCCGCCCGGACACCGGCGCCGGCCTTGATCAAGGCGCTATTGATGATATCGAGGACATCGGCCTCACTAAAAGCGGCTGTGCTGGTGGCTGAGGAGATATTGGTCTTGTGCACATTAAAATTGATGGGGACTCCGTTAACCGTAAAGCTCATGGTCGTGGCTCCTGAGAGAGCCTGTGTCCCGGAAAATTCGTAAACCTGGCCGGTCTCGGTGTTCTCGGTTCCTGTGGTGATGGTGTTGGTGGACATGAACATCCCGGTTCCGACGCCGAGGGGATCAACCACAGCGGCAAAAACATTGCTGGTATCATTTTTCTGGACGGCCAGGGCCTGGGCATAGCCGGTCAACCCGGTGTTTTGGGAAGTCCAGTCGGCGCCGCCATCCACGGTCCGGAATACGCCGCCGTTTTGAGTGCCGGCATAAATCGTCCCGGAATCATTAGGATCAAAGGCCAGGGAAATAACCGACAAATCCGTCAACCCGGTGTTCACGGCAGACCAGGTCGCTCCACCGTCATCGCTCCGGAACACGCCGCCCGCATTCGTTCCGACGATCAGGCTGTTGGAACCATCCGGGGCTGTAGCCATGGACCGGATATTCATGTCGGTTAGACCGGTGGTCACGGCGGTCCAGGTAGCCCCGCCATCAGTACTCTTGAATACGCCGCCGGCGTTGGTCCCGGCATAAACGGTGGCCGGACTATTTTGACCCGTGGCCAGGGTTTGAATGTTCAGATCGGTCAGGCCGCCGGTATTTACGGCGCACCAGACGGTCCCGCCGGCAGTGCTCTTGAATACGCCGCCGGCTTTGGTTCCGGCATAAACGACATTCGAGTCATTGGGATCCACGGTCAGTGAGGTGACGTCCAGATCGGTCAAATTGGTGTTTACGGCTGTCCAGGTGGCCCCGCCATCGGTGGTGACATACACGCCGCCGAGCTTGGTTCCGGCGTAGGCGATATTGGAGTCGGTTTTGGAGGTGGCCACGGACAGGACTGCCGAGCCGGCGGCCATTCCGGCATTGGCCGGGGACCAGGTCGCTCCGCCGTCGGTCGTCTTGTAGACACCGTCCATCTGAGTCCCGGCATACATGATTCCGGAAGACGAGGCAATCGGACTGGCGGCCAAAGACAATATTGCTGAACCGGCCAGACCCGTGTTGGCCCCGCCCCAGTTGACGCCACCGGCTTTTAGAACGGTGGAATCGGTTAATCCCAGGGCTTTTCCGGCCGAACCGGTGACCTGCATGGTCATCGCACCGGAGTTGTTGGTCAACCGGATGAAATTGCCGCCGGCCGGTTGGGTATTGGGTAACCAGCCAACGCTGATGACACCGGAGGTGGCCGTTTCGATGGCGCATTCTATTTCTTGCTGGGTATAGGTTCCGGAGGTGAAGGTGACGTCCCGGCCGCCGAAGCTCACGGTCCCGCTGGCGGAGAAATAGGCTGTATTTTGGGAAGAACCGGCGCCGAAAACCGCCCCCTGGGTGGGTCCGGTAATACCCACCGAGCCTATGCTGGAGGAGCCGACGATCTCGGCCGCGGTGCCTTTTTCAAATTTGTAATTGAAGCTCACGCTCTGGTTGACGTTGATGGTCATATTGGCCGTATCGCCTATGGAACCGTTGGTATTGGTCAGGTGAACGTCAGTTGTGTCTGTGGTATAGGTCTTGGGATTAGTCAGTTCCATGATGTTGCTTTTCAGGACCTGGTTTGTTCCGCTGGCCGAGGCCTTAACGATGATCCGGTAATTACCTTCTACGACCTGACCGGTAATATGGGCCTGAAGTTGATCAGGGCTATTCGTGACCCAGGAGCCGGACTGGCTGCCGTTCAATAATTTTCGGGTATTGAATTCGGTATTTCCAGAGATGTTGTCGATTTCACTCTTGAGTTGGTCAATTTCGATTTGGATGTCGGCCCGGTCCTTGCTGGTCAGTATTCCATTGGCTGCTTGTAGTGACAGTTCCCGCATCCGCTGTAAGATGGACTGAATTTCATTTAAGCCGCCGTCGGCCGTCTGAAGCATGGAGTAACCGCTCTGGGCGTTGGTATTGGCCTGGGCCAGTCCTTTGATCTGGGATCGAAACCGTTCGGACATGGCCAGTCCGGAAGGATCGTCGGAGGCGCTGTTGATGCGCATGCCGGTGGAGAGCCGGTTAATGGCTTGGTTGAGCTGCTGGTTCCAACCCTTGAGTTGGATTTGGGAACCTATTGAGGCCAGGTTGTTGAGGATTGAAAGACTCATGACTGCTCTCCCTGTCGGACTTGGGGGAAATCCTTTTCCCCTGTTTATCTATCAGCACCCCCGACGGCACCGGGTAGTGTTCTTCCTTTTGATCTATTATCGGCAAATCGACAAC
>JADFXY010000176.1:0-824 GCA_015233355.1 Deltaproteobacteria bacterium
GGCTTTTCCATCTGCGTTCATCTGCGAACTCTGCGGATACATTTCTGTTGGTTAATTCATAAACCCGTCGAACTCAAGATAATTTAATGGGCTGCCGGCAGTTCCAACTCCCTTCGATGGAGTCGGCGTCCGGCCCCTTTCCCCAAACCAACCACGCCACAACCAACGGGACTCATGACTAAAGATTTATCAGAATGCACCATTTTGGCGGTTGACGACACTGAGATCAACCTCGATCTGCTGGTGGAGACGCTGGGCGATCTCTATGAGGTCATCGTGGCCGTTAATGGATTTGACGCCCTGGAAATCGTTGCCTCCGCCCCCCCGGACTTGATCCTTCTCGATATCATGATGCCGGGCATGGATGGTTACGAGGTCTGCCGCCGGCTGAAAGCGGATGACCGCTCCCGGGATATCCCGGTTATCTTCATTACCGCCATGGGCGAATCCGAGGATGAAACCAAAGGACTGGAACTTGGCGCCATCGATTACCTGACCAAACCCATCAACCCGGCCATAGTCCAGGCTCGGGTCAAGAACCACCTGCAATTAAAGCTGGCTCAAGAGGAACTGGCCCGGCAAAACGAAATCCTGGAGATCAAAGTCCAGGAACGGACGCGGGAACTGGCTCGGACCATGGAGGAGAAGGAACGGATTCAAAGTGAATTGCGCCTGGCCCGCCTCATCCAACAAGAGGCCTTGCCCACCGTCTTTCCGCCCATTCCAGAAGCTGAAAATGTGGAGATATTCGCCCGAATGGAGCCGGCCAAGGAAGTAGGCGGGGACTATTATGACTTCTTCATGATAGATAAAGACCACATCGG
>JADFXY010000176.1:854-9064 GCA_015233355.1 Deltaproteobacteria bacterium
GGTGGTGGTGGCGGATGTCTCGGGGAAGGGCGTCCCGGCCGGATTATTTATGATGCGGACCCGGACGTTGCTCCGAAGTGCGGCCAGCCATAACCTGAGCGCCGCGGCGGCTATTTCCAAGACAAATGATTCATTAGCCACGGATAACATTTCCGCCCACTTTGTCACCGTGTTCTATTTCATCTGCAACCTGAACACCGGCTTGATCACCTTTTGTAACGCCGGGCATCCGCCGCCGCTGATCATCAACAAAGGAAAAACTTCGGTATTAACCGAACGGACGAAGAGTATCGTCAATCCGGCCATCGGCGTGATCGAAGAAGTGGAGTATCATGACAGCCTTCTGCAATTGGAGGCAGGCGAATCTCTGGTCGTTTTTACCGATGGAGTGACTGAACCGGTCAATACCCAGGAGGAGATGTTTGGCGAGGAGCGGCTGGCCGCGGTGATCGAAGCTCATGGGCATGGCTCCACCCAGGACATCTGCCGGCGCATCTTTGCGGAACTCGACGAGTTCCAAACCGGACTGGAGCCGTTTGACGATATCACCGTGTTGCTGTTCAAGCTTCTAAGATGCGGATGACCGGTCAGGAGGATGCTGTTCTCCGGGGCAGGTGGAATGCAGCCCAAAGCACGGTAGGCTAGGCTAATTTATGGGGTTTTTAGTTGTAATCAGACTGCCCAGGGCGTTGCCGCTGGGCTAACCTAGTTCGCCCCGTTGGGGCTTGTTTGGAATCGCCTTCTTATGAATATGTTCGGTAAAATCCCCTTTGTGATCTATATATAATCCCGCCGCAATTCTTCCAGCATCTCATCGGTCAGCCTCTCGGTCTTGCGCAGTTCGGCGAATTTGTCCAGTAAGTCGTTGGTGGTCAGCCTTTGTTTCTCGGCTTTAGAAATATCATCGATGATCCGGCCTTTATTCATCATAATGGTCCGGGTGCCCAGTTCCAGGGCCTGGCTCATGCTGTGGGTGACCATCAGGCTGGTCAGGCGGCCTCGTTCGATGAATTTCTTGGTCAGCCGAATGACCTGGGCCGCGGATTTGGGGTCTAAGGCGGCCGTGTGCTCATCCAGCAACAGGACTTGGGGCGGATTGATAACGGCCATGAGCAAAGTCAAAGCCTGCCTCTGGCCGCCGGACAGGGTCCCGATAACGTTGTCCAGCCGGTCTTCCAGTTGCATTTCCAGTTGCCCGATCTCTTCCCGATATTTGTCCAAACGAGATGCCTTCAGTTCCGTCTTCGGATACTTGGGTTTTCCCCTTAAATAGGCCAGGTGAAGGTTTTCGGCGATGGTCATATCCGGGGCCGTGCCGGCAAAAGGGTTTTGGAATACGCGGGAGATGAGCTTGGCCCGTTGAAAATCCCGTTGTCGGGTGACATCCACCCCGGCGATCTCCACCCGGCCCGAATCGGGCAAGAAAGTTCCGGCCACGGCATTGAGCAAAGTGGATTTGCCGGAGCCATTGGTCCCGATAACGGTAACGAATTCCCCTTCCGCGATATCTAAGTCAACCCCTCTTAAGGAGTAGACCTCATTAGCCGTCCCGGCGTTAAACGTCTTATGCAGGCCGGTTATCTTAATCATGCTTGACCTCGCTATTTTTTGACCTCGGCCGCGGCCTTCAGTATGGATTCGGGCAAAGCGATGCCGTACTCTTTGGCTAAGGCCTCATTCACCACCATTTTCTTGGGGACATAATTCTTGATTGGGACATTCTTGGGGTCCCGGCCGGTGATGACCAGGATGGCTTGCCTGGCCGTCTCCCGGCCGACTTCCACGTAATCTGCGCCAATAGACAACAGAGACGCCCCCTGACCGGCATCCGAGGGGATGGTGGTGAAATATGGAATTTTATGTTGCTTCATCACCTTGCCGACAAAGTCCACGGCTAAGTTAATCGAGTTATCGCCGGAAGTAAACAGGGCGTCGATTTTCTTTCCGACCAGGGCGTTCAAGGCGTCGGGGATGTCGTTGACGTGGCTGATGTTGGTCTCGATAAGCTGGAAACCGTACTGCTTGACCGCGTCACGGGCCGCATAGGTACAGGCTTCCGCAGTGGCTTCAGCCGGGTTCCAGACGGTCCCGATGGTCTTGGCTTGCGGCAAAATTTCCCGGATAGCCTTAATGGTGGCCGAGACCGGATGCATGGTGGCCACGCCGGTAATGTTGGGCAGATGATCATCGGCCGACTTGGCTATCCCCATCCGGTATGGATCGGTTACGCCGCCGAAAATCTGGGGGATCCTTTTGTTGGCCTGGGCCATAATCTGGAGGGCCGGAGTGGACAGGGTGATGATGTAATCATAATTCAGGCGGATAATGTCCGTGGCAATGGATTGGGCCAGGTAAAATTCAGCCTGGGCGCTTTTATGCTCCACTGAAATGTTATACTTTTTCAAAACGCCGCTACTGGTCAATTCTTCAAGCACCCCTTTCCGGGTGTCCATGATGGGCGGGGTTTCGCTGAAGATAAACACGACCAATCTCTTTCCGGCGGGCTTATCCGCGGCCGGGGTTACAGGGGCGGAAGGCAGGGCGGAGGCGGCCTGACCCGATGGCGGAGTTGTGGTTCGGGTTGAGGCAGAGGCTGTCGGATGACTGGCTTGCTTGACTGCTTCGGCGCCTTGTCCAACTAACCTATTGGCCTGGGCCAGAAGATCGGGGGGGATGGTGAAGCCCAGTTCTTTGGCCGTGTCCAGGTTGAATCCGAAGGTCAGTTTCTTGTTTAGTTCAAAAGGGATATCCTTGGGCTTTTCACCTTTTATGATCCGGTCAACTAAATGCGCCCCCTGTACCCCGACGGAGAAATAATCATATCCTATGGCGCAAAACGCCCCGTCGGCCAACCGTTCCACGTCATTGATAAAAATAGGAATATTCTTTGACCTGGCCGCCTTAAGCACGGATTCAAACGCAGAATAGACAATATTATCCGGGACCAGGGTGAATGCATCGAGACCTTTGTGGACCAACGACGTGGCGGCCTGGGACACCTCGGAAGAATTCGTCACGGTCGTCCCGATAAAGGTAACGCCCTTATCGTTTTTAACTATTTCCTGCAGTTGGTCCACATTAAAAACGGAATTAGCCTGGGAAGGATCCCAGATGGAACCGACCTGAATTTTGCCGGGTTTGAATCGGTGGACGATGTCCATCATTTTTTGGGCCGGTGCCCCGCCGTACACGCCGGTGACGTTCGGGAGATGGTCGGTGTCTGATTGTCCCGCGCCGATGATGAATGGGCTGGCCACCCCGGCGAATACCACCGGCCGGTCTTTGAACTTATTAATCGCCGCCTGGGTGCAGGAAGTAGATATGGGGACGATAATGTCAACTTGCTGTTGTTTGAATTTGTCCAATATATTGTTGACCGTGGTCATATCACCATGGGCGTTTTCTTCCAGCATGATACAGTTCTTGCCGGACTCATAACCCATTTTTTTCAACTCCCCCAACAATCCGTCCCTGGTCATATTTAAAAGAGGGTTATCGACCAGTTGGACCACACCGATTTTATACAGCTTGTTCGGTCCGGCTGCGGGCGACCCGTGATATCGCTTATAGCCCCAACCGGCCACAGTCAGGACCAGGACCAGGCACACTGCAGCGGAGATCTTCCTCCAATTCCAGGCCAATTTCGGCCAGAACCGGGCCAGAGCGGTTTTGATAGCCTGCTTGCCGGCTGCGGTCTTGGAAGCGGCCAGGGTCAGTAAGACAAAAGCCGCGGTGAGAAGCTTCAGATCGGTTGGATCCATGCCCACGGCCAGGGCCACGGCGATCATCAGCCTAAAAATTAATGATCCCAGAATAGCACTGAATACTTTGGCATAGATGGAGCGCATTCTTAGGACAGACTCGCCGATGATGACCGCGGCCAGTCCGATAACCACCGTTCCGATGCCCATGCCGATATCGGCAAAACCCTGATACTGGGCGACCAACCCTCCGGACAAGCCGGTCAGACCGTTGGCCAGGGCCACGCCCAGCACCTTCATCCGGTCCACGTTAACGCCGGTCGCGGCGGCCATAATCGGATTGTTCCCGGTCATCCGCATGGCCAGGCCGAGATTGGTTCTGAAAAACCAGGCCATGATCAACCCGAAAAGAATTATGACCCCGCCTAAGGTCAGGCACATCCAGACTTCCGGAGTCAAACCCGGATTCACCCGGTCTATATAACTCATCACCGTGACTTGATTGATCAAGGGGATATTCGACCGGCCCATAATATGCAAATTAATCGAGTAGAGCCCGGTCATGACGATTATTCCGGCCAAAAGACCATTGACGTTCAGGCGGTTATGAATGACTGCCGTGATCATCCCGGACGCCGCCCCGGCCAAGAAGGCCACCAGCAATGATGTCACCGGGTTCACCCCCTGAACCAGCAGCACACCGGTCACGGCCGCGCCCAGGACAAAGCTGCCATCCACGGTGATATCCGGAAAATCATGGATCCGGAAGGTGATGAACACCCCCATGGTCATAAAGGCATATAGAAAACCTAAGTTAAGTGCTCCGATCCAAAGTTCCATGAGTTACTCCGTCAATTCGACCAGGCCGACCAGGCCGCTGCTGAATTTGGATTGTCCCAGGACATGCTGGACCTTGACTGCCTCCAGTTCCGTTAGGACCCGCCTGATTTCATCGTCGAACCGGTCCAGCCGCTTGCTGATCGCCTCTTTGGAAAACACTCCGGCATGGAGATGGAAATTCTGACCCTTAGGCAAGACTCCATTCATCTCCAGACGTTCTCTGGCTTGATCCCTGGCCGCCACCCCGACACCGGTCACGATGTGATTAATATCCGTCGGTTCCACCGGGAAATTCATCCATTCCGTGAAATTCGCCGGATCAAAGATGTCCCGTCCCTGCGGCGGCCGGTTTTCCAAAATCGGGACCTTCTTCAAATTCATCCCCCAGAAGCCTTTGCTCTCGGCCAGAAACACCACGCCCAAGATATCGGCCGAAGAAATCTCAAAGCACATATTGACCAACTGGGGCAAGGCCACCAACCCGGCCAGACCTTCAAACAATAGAACGTACTTAAAGTCGCCGTTAAACCCGAACCCGTGGAAAAATTTAAGATCTGCGGGCAAATCATCCCCGGAGTTCAACATAAAATCCACGGCCGGGCGTTTGACCGCCGGATAAAAAAAGAAATGACCGTTTATGGTCATGGCCTCGCCAAAGAGATGCTTATATTCTTCGTAGTCGTCCCCCATCGTGGCCAGTCCCGAGGCGAACCGGAGTTCCTTCGGGCTGACCGGATGGACATCCTCTAAAGAATACGACGCCGTGGCCAGCTTTTCATGCGAGCCGATAATGATCAAGGGACACGGAGCGGCTTCTTTTTCCAGATATTGAACGGTTAGGCCGTCGATTTCCTTCGATAGCACGTTTAGCGCAGCCTGGCCGCCGCCGATAAGCGACTCCAGTTCCTCCCTGGTCGCCGCGATCTTAAACAGCCTGGTAAAGCCGCTGGATTCGAAGACCTTAAAGACGTTCTCAGACAGCATGTATAGAATGATCTCCCCACCGACTTTCATCAAATGCTTCTGGGCGGCCAAAAATATGCGCAATCCGGCGCTGCTGATATAGGTCACCTCTTCTAAGTCGGCCACCAGGACTCTTGCTCCATTGAGAATCAGCTCATCCATTTTTTGTTGAATATCGGGGGCAGTCAAACCAT
The DNA here is from genome assembly GCA_015233355.1 of Deltaproteobacteria bacterium. Classification (GTDB taxonomy): domain Bacteria; phylum Desulfobacterota; class JADFXK01; order JADFXK01; family JADFXK01; genus JADFXK01. The sequence goes on from JADFXY010000176.1 coordinate 6,553, forward strand.
CCACCCGTCCGGCCGCTTTCACCCATTGCCGGCCCAGGTCTTGTTTGATGGTGCAGGTCAACATGTGCTTACCTCTTGTTCAGCCTGTGATTCCTAACTTGGTTATATGATTACGTAAAGACAGGCCCAGGGCGTCAGCCATCTTCTGCAAAGGCAGTTGAGCCGCGTCAAAATCGTAACTATTAATGGATGCCTGAAGTTGTCCAATTTCCTGGGCGCACATAGCGCCTCCAATCATTTCTTTTAAAGACTCCAGGCAGATCTCGGCATCAGGGTTGCTTTCTTGAACCAGTTGAGCCAGCCTTAAGAACACCGGAATAATCTGTCCTTGATCGATAACGACGTTCGTAGACGGTTGTTTTTCAGTTAGGGCCTGCTCCAAAAATCCGGCTGAGGCCAAAACGGGCTGTAACGATAGGTCAAGGTTCGATATCAACCGGTCATAATCTTCTTCCAGTCTCTTCTTCAACCCCAGTTCCAGTTCTCCGGCGGCCCGATGAACCCCGCCGGCCGAGATGTTTCCGGCAATTCCTTTTAACGTATGCGCCAAACGCTCTGCGGAGGGCAAATCGCCGGCTACGATCAGGCTTCTAATTTCGTCCGTGACTGATACGTATTTTCCGGCAAAATCCAAGATGAGTTGTCTAAGTAACCGCTTATTCCTGTTTAATCTCTCCAGGCCGGCTTCTAAGTCAATTCCGGCCAAAGTATCCGGGAAATCAACCGGGACGTCTTGCTTTTCCGATTGCCCGGACGCAGTTTTCACTTCTTCCCTTTTCTGCCGGAGACCTGGTTTAATCCATTGCGTCAGTACGGCAAACAACTGCTCCGGGTCGATCGGTTTAACCACATAATCGTCCATGCCGGCTTCCAGGCATTCTTCCTTTGCCCCCCTCATGGCGTGGGCGGTCATGGCCACAATGGGCAACTCCCTAAACCTGATGTCTTGCCTGATCAACCGGGTCGCTTCATACCCACCCATGACGGGCATCTGAACGTCCATGAGAACCAGGTCGTACTCGGTCTTGGCCACGGCCTCGACGGCGGCGCGGCCATTGTCGGCCAACTCTACCTTCAACCCGGCCCCCGTTAGTATCTCAACGGCCACTTGCTGGTTCAGTTCATTGTCTTCGACCAGAAGGACTTTTGCGCCTTCAATTTCAGTCCTGATTTCCGTCCAATCTTTCGGTTCCGGGTGTGGTTTGGAAGTAGTCGCGGCTTCTCGTCCAAAGGCCTGCATGATGGTATCGAAAAGAAGCGAAGGACTGGCGGGTTTGATAATGAAATTGGTTATCCCGGCTTTTTGAGCCTCCTGGATAATATCCTCACGGCCGAATGCCGTGACCATAATGATCAGCGGCATCTGCTCCAACTTGATTTCATTTTTTATCCGTTTTGAAGCTTCTATTCCATCTATCACCGGCATCTTCCAGTCCATCAAGACTAGATCATAGGGCTTATCGGAAGCCGCCCGGACCAGTTCCGTGAGCGCGGCAGTCCCGGAATCAACCGAGACCACTTCAAATCGGAAAGATGTCAGTTGATCAGTTAAAGCCTCGCGCGCCTGTTCACTATCGTCAACCACGAGCACCTTAAGCCCGGTAATATCGGCGGACACAAGAAAAGGCCGTTCTTGTTCTTCCGTTCCTTTTAAGAATTTTGCGGTAAAAGTGAAAGTGCTCCCCCGGCCTGGTTCACTTTCCACGGATATCTCTCCGTCCATCATTTCGATCAGGTGTTTGGAAATAGCCAGTCCCAACCCGGTGCCGCCGAACTGGCGGGTAATGGACGTGTCGGCTTGAGAAAATGCCGAGAAAAGTTTTTCCATCTGTTCGGGGGTGATCCCGATACCGGAATCGGCTACCGAGATTCTGAGTATACAATATCCCGGATTGTCTTCCGCCAATTCTGCTTTTATCAAAATATGGCCTGCTGCCGTAAACTTGACGGCGTTGTTGGCCAGGTTGGTCAACACCTGCCCCAGCCGGAGGGGATCGCCGACAAGTGCGCTGGGCACGTCATCATTAATAACGGTTACCAGTTCAATCCCCTTGTCGGCGGCTTTCATGGAAATAATGTTGGCTATATTTTGTATGATTCCGTCCAGCCGGAAAGGAATTGTTTCCATCTCCAGTTTGCCGGCTTCAATTTTGGAAAAATCGAGAATGTCATTGATAATACCCAGAAGTGATTTGGCCGATGATTCTATCTTGTTCAAGTAATCCCGGAGTTTACCGGTCAGCTCCGTTTTCAGAGCCAGGCCGGAGAACCCGATGATGGCGCTCATGGGGGTCCGGATTTCATGGCTCATGTTGGCTAAGAATTCACCCTTTGCCCTGGCTGCGGCTTCTGCCGCGTCTTTGGCGACTTTCAATTGTTCGTTTGTATCTTGCAGCTCGTGGGTCCGATCGCCCACTCTTTTCTCGAGCGATAGATTTAGCTGAATTAATTGTTCTTCAGCCCTTTTTCTTTTAGTCCGGTTGATTAGAAGGCCGAGAACAAGTAAGGTTTC
>JADFXY010000177.1:0-9059 GCA_015233355.1 Deltaproteobacteria bacterium
GGCGATCGAGCCGACGATCATGTTGTCATCTGCCACTTGTTATCCCATCTGGTGGTGACTCCGGCTTTGATTAAGGACCGCGATTTATATTGCCTTAACCCCGAAACCATGGTAGATTATCTTCGTTTTGGGTGGTGGTGGGTGTTGCGTGGATTTGTGGGCATATTTTAAATTGATAAGGAACCGGAATCCGTTTGGCTGACTAAAGAAATGCAGACGGAATTGTTCTTGTTGTCCGTATCTACCATCCGATTGCCGTTATATGAAGGCTGTATAATCATTGTTCGCAAGTTGAAAGATCGACGGACACGTCATGACGCCTATGGATGAATTCGACTTATGGCAGCGCACGCTTGCGAATCAGTCGGACCGATTCGATCCGCAGCGAGAGATCCTTCGCCAGGCCTTTCTGAGTTTTCGAGAGCACGTAGCACAGTTGGTCGGTGAAATAGGCGGCTTGCTGCCTGAACTAACCGTACACGACATCACCCATCTTGATGCGCTATGGCGTATAGCTGACGAGATTGCAGGGCCAAAATATCCTCTGAACCCGGCAGAGGCGTTTGTGCTTGGAGGCGCTTTCTTGTTGCACGATGCTGCTCATGTATTGGTCGCTTATCCTGGCGGCGTAGCTGAAATCAAGCGCAGTATCGCCTGGAGTGACCTGATCGCCCAGCGATTTGAAGGCCACGAGCCTGGTCCAGGATCACCCGAAGAGCGATTAGCGTTGTTTCAGGTCCTGAGACACATACATGCCGAACAAGCAGGCCAATTGCTGAAGATGTACTGGAAGGTTCCCGGCACCGGCGAAGAAGTGTATCTACTCGATCATCTTCAACTCCTTGAATATTATGGCGACCTGATAGGGGAAGTGGCCCAAAGTCACCATTGGCCGGCGCACCGTATCGTCGAGAAGATGGAGAACAGATATGTCAACGCACCAGCCTTTCTCGCACCGGCTGACTGGGTTGTCGATGCGATGAAAGTAGCTTTCTTGCTTCGCACTGCCGATGCCGCACACATCGACGGTCTACGCGCTCCATGGTTTCTGTTCGCCCTCCGACGCCCGGATGGAATATCACAGTCACACTGGAAGTTTCAAGCTAAGATGGGCCAGCCAGTTCGAACAGATCGCGGGGAACTTCGTTTGTCTGCGGGCAGCGCATTCACGACGAATGACCGCGACGCTTGGTGGCTGGCATACGAGGTGGCCTGCATTATCGATCGAGAGCTCCGCGGCGCTCAAGTATCAATGCTCGACACTGGCCGGAAGCCCTTCGCCACGGTGGCAGTGGAACATGCATCTAGCCCAGAAGCATTCGCTACGAATGTCCGCGCAGTGGGCTGGGAACCGGTCAATGTGGCTCCAAAAATTGGAGATGTTCCAGAAATAATTGCCAATCTCGGCGGAGCAAGGATCTATGGCGATCGACCCGAATTAGCGCTTCGCGAATTGATTCAGAATGCAGCGGACGCTGTACGTGCATCCCGCGCACTGGGACAGATTGGAGCCAAAGAAGGAGAAATTGAAATCGCTCTGGAGCCTGATGGCGACACTATATGGTTACATGTGACGGACACTGGTATCGGAATGAGCCGATTCGTACTGACACATGTCTTGTTAGACTTCGGCAATTCGCTCTGGCGCAGTGAGTCCATGCGAACTGAATTGCCAGGGTTGGCGTCGGGAGGATTCAAGGCCGTAGGCCAGTTCGGCATTGGGTTCTTTTCAGTATTTATGCTTGGACGCAAGGTTATCGTAACCACGCGTAGGTTCACAAAAAGTAGCGCCGATAAAAACGACCAGTGGTGTTTGGAATTTAGTGATGCACTCACCGGGCGACCAGCACTACGCCGTCCAACTTCAACCGATGCATTGCTTAGACCCGGTACGAGGGTATCAGTCGCCATGGACCATGCAAAACTTGAGAGACTCCTGAGAGGCTACTTTAGCTCCTCCCGTTCGTATCCAAAAATATCCTTCAAGCGAAAATATACTCGGAGAAGCGCCACATCCTATCAGAAGGCTAGCTTCAAGATTAATTCTTCGGATTTCAAATCCATAGTTGCGAATCTTTGCCCGACTCTCGATGTCACCGTGAACGTAAGGATAGGAGGTAGAAATCCTGAGAAGGTGGTGAGTCCCGGCGACTGGCAACGGCTCAAACCAGAGAGTCTGCTGGAGCGTGCTATCGCACCAGGCGTTTGGCCAAAGGAAACCATGACGCTGATCGATCTTCAGGAAGCCTCAGGTGCCTTGTTGGGACGCGTCACCTACGCAGGTTCATTCCATTATGCAATCGTCACTTACTGCGGAATGAGAAGCGGTTTCGCACCGAATCTTGCAGGTGTTCTGGTTGGTGAGAATAGCACGGATCTAGTGCGAAGCAACTCGCGGCCCATAGCCTCGCGTGAAGCGTGGCGGAACTGGGCTGAGAAATGGATCGACTCATCCCCCAACTCCAGTTCAGCAAATTTAGCAGATTTGCACCCTCTCTGCCCTGAGCGGGACCTGGCAGTCTATCAGGTTGGCAGCCGACAACTCAGCGAAGTGGAGCTTCTTGCGTGGCTTCGCTCGCGAGGTAACCTAACTGTTTTAATAGGATTTCCGACTCATGCAGAGTGGGACCAGATCGGACGTGCCGTCTTTCAAGACGACTTTGAGCTACACAATGAAATCCTTGTGCTTCCGGAAGCGGAGAGCATGTTGGCCGACTCCCTTGGGTTTCCATTGATAGATTATGAAAAGCGCCTTGAGGAAGCCTTGCGGTCCACCTGGGGAGAGTTCGAAGTATATGATTGTGACTTATGCGTCGGCGAAGCGGTTGGTGTAGAAATCGTCAGGGAGGCAACCTGCTACACTCGGTCCGAGGATGCGCCAGATGAAGCTTAGGTTTTCCAGTGGGCATTCCACGGCGACGACGAGGGTGTCGCGAGTTCTGTAGCGCATGACGGGTGAATCTGTTGTTGCTCTCCTCACCCCAAAACCCAAAACACACAATCCAACCCACCGACATCCCCAAAAAAGGACCACACACCCACCCGCCCCATCAAGTCCCACGGGCACCAAAACAAGCACCCAGTGAATAACCCGGCCATCGGGCCTATATCCCTCCGGACACCCTGTCTTCCCCAGGCTAGTTAATTACCGGTCGGCTAATCAACAACCGGCACCTTATTAAGGGCATTCGACTCCTGCTTTTCTGTCGGCTCTTCCCCCCCGCCCAGGACCTTGTAGATGATCACCAGGTTGATCAGCCGGGCCAGGCGGGCCGTGATCAGGTTCTGCTGGGCGGTATACAGAGACCGCTGGGAGTCCAGCACGACCAGGTAGCTGTCGGCTCCTTTCTGGTAGCGCGCCCGGGACAGGCGGTAGCTCTCGCTGGTGGCGTTGGCCAAGGAGACACGGGCGGCCACATGGTCGTCTATGGTCCCCCGTTCGGCCAGGGCATCGGCCACTTCCCGGAAAGCGTTCTGAATGGCTCTCTCGTATTCGGCCACGGCAATATCCCGGCCGACCTCCGCCGCCTTCAGATTGGCCTGGTTCAGGCCGCCGTCGAAAATGGGCAGGGATATCTGGGGCGCGAAAGTCCAGGTGAAGGAGCCGGGCTTGAACAACCCGGTCAACTCGGCACTGGTCGTGCCCAGAGCGGAGATCAGCGTAATGCGGGGGAAGAAGGCCGCCCGGGCCGCCCCGATGTTGGCGTTGGCGCCTTTGAGCAGGTTCTCGGCCTGCAGGATATCCGGACGACGCAACAACACCTGGGACGGCAGACCTGGGGAGACATCTTTCAGCACGGTCAGGCTCTCGGTTAATCCGATGGGCAGCAAGTCCGCCGGGACAGGCAGGCCGACCACCAGGTCCAGGGCGTTTTTGTCCTGAGCCGCCTGGGTAGTGTATCTGGCAATGTCCACTCTGGCCACGTCCACACTGGTTTGGGCCTGGTTCACGTCTAAGGCGGAGGATATCCCGGCCTCGAACCGCTTCCGAATCAGCTCATAGGAGGCGCGCTGGCTAACCAGGGTTTCTTTGGCCAGGTTCAAACGCTCGCAATCAGCGGCCAGGATCAGGTAGATGTCGGCCACCTCAGCCGTCAGACTGATCTGCACACTTCGGCGGGCCTGTTCAGTGGCGAAAAACTGCTCCAGGGCCTGGTCTTTGAGGCTCCTGATCCGGCCGAACAGATCAAGTTCATAGGAGCTGAAGCCCAGCCCCAGGGTGTATTGATGGAGGGTCCCATCCACTCCGGTCCCGGACACATCCGCCGGCAACCGGGTCATATCGGCATTCCCGGCCGCGTTAATTTTCGGGAACAAATCCGAGCGCTGGATCTGGTACTGGGCCCTGGCTTTCTCTATGTTCAGAGCGGCTACGCGTAGGTTGCGGTTGTTGTCTAAGGCCAGAGCGATCAATTGCTGCAAGTTTTGGTTAACAAAGAAATCTCTCCAGGGGACATTGGTCGCCAACTTGTCGGACGGCTTAGCCGGAGGCGCCAGATAGGACGGGCCGCTGGGCCAGGCCGCGGGAACGGGGGAGGCCGGGCGGCTGTATTTCGGGGCCATGGTCGTGCAACCGACCAGGCAGGTGATGATCAGGGAGATCAGGCCGATGATGCGGACCATTTTAATGTTCCTCCGTTAATGAAGCCGGCGCGGAATTCGGTTCCGGCAATTGCTCCGGGCTTGGGGCCTTAAAAATTCGCCGGATTACTACGAAAAACACCGGGACCAGAAAGATGGCCAGGACCGTAGCCGTGAACATACCGCCCATGACGCCCGTACCAATGGCGTTTTGGGCTCCGGAACCGGCGCCGGTACTGATGGCCAAAGGAAGAACGCCGAGCATGAAGGCCAGCGAGGTCATCAGAATCGGCCGCAAGCGCAGCCGGACCGCCTCCAGGGTGGCCGCGATCAAGCCCACGCCGTTCTCCATTTGTTCTTTCGCAAATTCTACGATAAGAATGGCGTTCTTGGCCGACAGACCAACCGTGGTGAGGAGCCCGACCTGAAAATAGACATCATTGGGCAGGCGGCGCAGACTCACGGCCAGCAGTGCCCCGATGACTCCCAGCGGCACCACCAGCATGACCGAAAAAGGAATGGCCCAACTCTCATAAAGCGCCGCCAGACAGAGGAACACCACCAAGAGTGAAATGGCGTAAAGCGACGGGGCCTGGGAGCCGGACATCCGCTCTTGATAAGACAGGCCGGTCCACTCGAATCCGATGCCCGCCGGCAGCTTGGCCGCCATATTTTCCATCTCGGCCATGGACACCCCCGAACTCTTGCCCGGAGCCGGCTGACCTAAAATTTCCACTGAGGGCATACCATTGTACCGCTCTAAGCGGGGCGATCCGAACGTCCAATGGGCTGAGGCGAAGGCGGAGAAGGGGACCATCTCACCCTTTTGATTACGGATATACCACTTATCCAGGTCTTCACGCTGCATCCGGAACGGAGAATCGGCCTGGAGATAGACCTTTTTCACCCGGCCTTTATCTATAAAATCGTTCACGTAGGCGCTGCCCCACGAGGTTGACAGGGCGTCGTTGATGTCAGCCAAGGATAACCCAAGAGCGCCTGCCTTTTCTTGATCTATATCCAACTTGAGCTGCGGAGTATCGTCTTGCCCATTGGGACGGACCGCCACCAGGTTTTTATTCTGGGCGGCCATGCCCAGTAGTTGGTTGCGCGCCTGCATCAGCTTGTCATGACCCAGACCGGACCGATCCTGCAATTGAAAGTCGAATCCGGTGGCATTTCCCAGTTCAAAGACCGCCGGCGGGGCAAAGGCGAAGACCAGGCCGTCTTTGATAGGTCTAAAAGCCGCCATGGCCTTTCCGGCCACCGCCATGACCTTCAGGTCGGGACGTTGACGGAGTTTCCAGTCTTTTAGCTTAATGAAGCCGATTCCCGTATTCTGTCCGGTACCGGCAAAACTGAAGCCGGCCACCGTGAAAATTGACTCCACCGCCTCTTTTTGTTCCTCCAAGAAATGGTGCTCTACTTGCCTTAATACATTCCGGGTTCTATCCTGGGTGGCGCCAACGGGCAGTTGGATTTGAACGAATAGGATCCCCTGATCTTCATCCGGCAGGAAGGCGGTGGGCAGACGCAGGAACAGCCATCCCATGGCCGCCACGATGATGAGATAAATGAACATGTAACGCCAAGTCGTGCCGAGCATCCGGCCGACCAATGACCGATACCTGGTGCTGCTCCAATCAAACATCCGGTTAAACCAGCGGAAAAATCCGGCAAAGAGGCCGTTTTCAGATGCCACATGCCCTTTTTTGACCGGCTTGAGCAAGGTGGCGCACAGGGCCGGAGTCAAGATCATGGCAATCGCCACCGACAAGATCATGGCCGACACGATGGTGATGGAGAACTGGCGATAGATAACGCCGGTGGAACCGCCAAAAAAGGCCATGGGTATGAACACGGCCGACAACACCATGGCTATCCCGACCAGGGCCCCGGTGATCTGCCTCATAGATTTACGGGTCGCTTCTTTGGGCGAAAGTCCCTCCTCGCTCATCACCCGTTCAACGTTTTCCACTACGACAATGGCGTCGTCCACCAGGAGGCCGATAGCCAAGACCACTCCAAACATGGTCAGAGTGTTAATTGAAAATCCACAGGCGGCCAGCACCCCGAAAGTCCCGAGCAACACCACTGGAACGGCGATGGTCGGAATCAAGGTGGCCCGGAAATTCTGCATAAACAAAAACATGACCAGGAAGACCAATATGACGGCTTCGACCAGCGTCTTGATCACTTCCTCGATAGAGATTTTGACAAAGGGGGTAGTGTCGAATGGATACACGACCTTAAAGCCCGGAGGGAAAAACTTTTTCAGGTCATCCATCTTAGACATGACCGCCGCGGCAGTTTCGAGAGCATTGGCGCCGGGAGCCAGTTTGACGGCCAGGGCGGTGGCCGGTTTTCCGTTATAGCGCCCGATAGTCTCGTAGTTTTCACTGCCTATCTCGCAGCGGGCCACATCACGGAGAAAGACTGAGGAACCATCGGCGTTGGTGCGCAGCAAAATTGATTCGAACTGCTTCGGAGTCCGGAGGAGGGTTTGAGCCATGACAGTGGCATTTAGTTGCTGACCTTTGGCATAGGGCGTCCCGCCCAACTGACCGGCGGAAACCTGGGCATTCTGGGCCTGGACGGCTGCCTTCACGTCGCCGGGTGTCAGCTTAAAATTATTAAGTTTATTCGGATCGAGCCAAATCCGCATGGCATATTGCGAGCCGAACATTTGGACTTCACCGACCCCTTCCACCCTGGCGATGAAGTCCTGGACGCTGCTGGCCACGTAATCAGCCAGATCGTACTCGTTCATGGAGCGGTCTTCCGAGACGAACCCGAGAACCATAAGAAAATTTTTGGTTGATTTGGTGACCTGAATGCCCTGTTGCTGAACTCGTTGCGGCAGCAGAGGAGTGGCGAGCTGGAGCTTATTCTGGACCTGCACCTGGGCGATGTTCGGATCCGTCCCGGCGTCGAAAGTCAGGGTGATGGTCACCTTTCCGGAGGAGTCACTGGTGGAGGACATAGAGCGCATCCGGTCGATCCCGTTCATCTTCTGCTCGATGACCTGGGTCACCGTGTCCTCAACCGTTTGAGCCGAAGCTCCGGGATAGGCCGCGCTGATGGATATTTCCGGCGGAGCGATGGCCGGATACTGCGCCACGGGCAGTTTCTTAATCGCCAGGACGCCGGCCAGCATGATGATGATGGCGATCACCCAGGCGAATATGGGGCGATTGATGAAGAATTGAGCCATAAAAAACTCCTTTATTCTTTGCCGACCTGCGGCCGGCCTGCGGATGCAGGAGCCACGTCGCCGGTCTTACTGCTGAACGGCACAGCCTTGACCACCACGCCGGGTTGGGCTTTCTGGAGCCCCTCAACAATCAGGCGGTCACCCGGCTTTAGACCATCACTGATCAACCATCTATCACCCAGGGCCCTGGCCACCTTGAGTTTACGCTGCTCGACCTTGTCGCCCTCTCCCACTACCAGGGCCGTGGCGTTTCCGGCCGGGTCACGGGTCACTCCCCGCTGAGGCACAAGCAGAGCCTGTTCTTTGGACCCTTCTTCAATGACCGCCCGGACATACATACCAGGTAACAAGAGATCATTCGGATTGGGGAAGACCGTGCGCAGGGTCACCGAACCGGTGCTCTGATCCACGGTGACCTCGGAGAACTTCAACTTTCCCGGCAGCGGATATGACGTCCCGTCTTCGAGTAACAAGCCGGCTTTTGCCTGGCCCTCGGCATCGTGGGTGATGGCCCCGCCGGCCAGGTCCCGTTTCAGGCGCAGCATGTCGGCACTGGACTGAGTCACATCCACGTAAATCGGATCGAGCTGTTGAATGGTGGCCAAAGGTGATGCCTGGCCGGCCGTGACCAGGGCCCCGGTAGTCACTGCAGACCGGCCGATTCTTCCGGAGATAGGTGCGCTGACGTGGGTGTAGGCCAGGTTGATCCTGGCTGTGTCCACATCTGCCTTCTTGGCCGCCACATCCGCCTCAGCCTGTTTCAGAACGGCAGATGCGTCGTCATAGTCTTGCCGGCTGACCGCGTTAATCCCGACCAGCTCCTTATAGCGATCCGTTCTAAGCCGGGCCGGGATGACATTGGCCTCGGACTTGGCCAGGGCGGCCTTGGCGCTGTTATAGGCGGCCTGATAGGTGGCCGGATCGATCTGGTATAAGACTTGCCCGGCCTTGACGTCCGAGCCTTCCTTGAACAGCCGCTTCTGAATAATCCCTCCGACTTGCGGCCGCACTTCGGCAATCAAGTAGGCCGATGTCCGGCCGGGTAATTCCATAGTTAAGGTCACTTTTTCGGTCCGGCTGACAACTCGGCGCTGTATGTGGTGAAGATGGAGTTGGCCAGTTGGTCTATCAACGGCCCCACCACCCTGGACACGCTCAAAACATCCTCCGGTTCATCCTTTTTGAACGGTTTTGAGAAAAACTTGCTAATCAGATTCATAGCCGCCGCCTCCCCTCGGGCGCGAGATTAGTGTTACTGTGATCA
>JADFXY010000178.1:0-1228 GCA_015233355.1 Deltaproteobacteria bacterium
CCCATCACGCTGACAATATCCATGTCGCCCCGATTTTGCATTTCCCCCAGAATGCGGCTTAACTCGGCAAACCGATCATTCGATCCCGCCACCCGGTTCACCTGCCCAGCCCGCATCGGGAAGTTGTCCAGATCCCCGATCCGTTCCATAACAACACTCATTAGATATCCCACGCTCCAACCGGACCGACATAGCAGCGCAAACCTATCCAGAGAAATTTCGGACAAAACCTGGGTTGTGTACTGTTCTCCTTCCAAAGGTGTATAGGTAATGGTCGGAGCTTCATTATATCTGAGAGCTAGATTTGGGGTTATAATATTGGCCATCGTCGCCGGGAGATAAGTATGCTCCGGAATCTGCATGCTGCCTCCGACTGCCGCCTCGTAGTTAAACGCGGCCGAGACCGCGCCGATCCGGAGAAATAACGGAGCCTCCAGGTACCTGACCCGCAACAGGTTAATCATCATTTGCTCATTATTACTCTGCTGAATGCTGACATTAAACATGGCCCGGTTCCCTTTTAAGACCCGCGGCCCCATGGAACATCCTGATAACAAGATCAACACCAAAACCCAACCGCCCAACCGTTGTATCATTTGTACCCAACCCATAAACCTCTCCTTTCTAATCACGGTTGTTTCTAAATTTGGACCCCATAATGAATTAAGAGTATCAGCCTGCCGTGGTAGCTTGGTGACGAATCCAAAAAATTTAACAAGAAGAATAACCCGGAGGCGACATGAAGACGATGGAAGGAAGGCCGCGGCCTAATTATTTTTGATCAGATATTCCATTAAAATTTCATCAGGTTTCTCTTTGTCTCAGCACGTCCCGGCGTTGTGCTTTTCAAACTTGCCTTCAGACCCTTGACTGAAAACAGACAGTTTGATATGATAACCTCACTTGGTCACAATCCCCAAGACCGGTTTGCTTCTCTGAGGAAACCCTGCTCCAGCCCAATCTAAAGGAAGATGAATTTATGGAACCGTTAGCCATTTCCCGGCGGATCGCCTGGGGAGATCTGGACCCCGCGGGGATAGTCTTTTACCCGCGTTATTACGAATGGATAGATGGGGTGGCCCATCTCTTCTTTGAACATCTGGGTGTGGATCATCATCAACTGTTAACCGAAGAAAAACTTGTCTTTGGGTTGATCCAAACATCTTGCCGTTACTCCAGTCCCGGGTTTTATCACGATTGGATCACCATCACCCCGGCGATCACAGAG
>JADFXY010000178.1:1398-3505 GCA_015233355.1 Deltaproteobacteria bacterium
TTTTCTGTTTAAGCTCGGGCAACCGCCACTTCACCGGTATCCGGACCTGCCGTCCTTGCTTATTTTTAAACAGGACATGTCCATGCTCCAGGCCAAACAGGAACAGGTCCCGGGTGATCCGGACGTCCTCCCGACAATAATCGATCACCTTATCAATCAATCCTTGCTTGAACCAGGTCACCGATTCCAGACCGACGCCGGTCTTGCCGCGGCCCAGGGTCTCCTGGGCCAGATGATCCAAAGACAGACGGAATCCAACCGTTTGATGAACATGCTCCAGCATATCCAACGTCGGCAATTTAGTCAGATCCATATCCGTGTAAGCTTTCAATACCCCATAGTCAAATTTTTTGACGTTAAATCCCACCACCAGATCTGCCGACTTAAGTTTATCAATCAAGGCAGGGGCCTGATCTTCCGTAAAACAGAAAAAATCATTGGCCAAAGAATCGTAAACCACCCCCACCGCCAACCGCATCAGGTGGGTATTGCCCCAGCCCCCGACTTCCTGGGCCAACCTTTGAGTTTCTAAATCAAAATATAGCACCCGGGGCGCCGGCGGCCCGGATTCGCTCTCGACTTGAGGTACATCAATGGATTTCGACACAGCCTGCCCTTTCTTAGCTTGTTCCATCTCCTGGACAATTTCCTCTAAAGTTACCCGGCCGGTTAATACCTGCAGCGTCTTGACCGCGGCGGCCTTATCCAGCGGCTTATTTCCCGACCCGCATTTGGGAGAATGAATGCAAGAGGGACATCCCGTCTCGCAGTCGCATTCTTCGATTAGTTCCAGCGTCCGGGTCAGCAGTTGATCAATTATTTCAAAACCGCGTCTGGCCAGGCCAATCCCACCGGGATACCCGTCATAAATAAACACCGCACTCTTTTTCACCTGATGATGGGCCACATAGGCCCGGCCACCTATATCATTTCGGTCACATAGGGCAAACATGGGAAACATGCTGATCGCGGCATGTTCGCCGGCGTGGATCCCGCCCATGAAGTGGAGACCCTGTTTTTCTATCCAAGTTTTGATCAGCGGATCAATCTCGAACCACATCCCGACCGTTTCAAAAGTCTGCGGGGGCAGGTCCAGCGGAAAGACGCCCATCAGATCGTTGGTATAAATCCGTCTCTTTTCATAGTCGGTCACCCGTTCCATAACTTTCAACCGGCCTAACCGGGCAATGAAGTTCATCACCGGCCGACTCCGGTCCACGCTCAGAATTTCTGTTTCTTTTTCATTTCTGATGCGGGTGTAGTAACTTTCATCCACCCGCTTGACCAGGATATTTTTCCTGGCCAAATCCAGGCTTTCCACCACGTATTGCCGGGCCATGTGGAGATAAACCGCGCCCGGATGGCATTCTTTAAAGGCCCTGACGCCGTCAACTGAACCAATGGGGCGCTTGCTCGACGGCTCCATAATGCTGTATCCAGTCCCAAGGGACCGGATGTTCACCTCGGAATGGGGGTTTCGGGAAGACGCAAACCATTCCTCCCCGTCCGCTGTGCGCAACAATCGGCCCTGCTCTTCCAACTCACCAATGATCTTGTCCACCCCCGGCAGACCCACGAAAAGATCCCCGGCCGACAGGGGCAATTCAGCCGCGGCGCAGGGCAAATGAGCGGCCAGGACCTGTTCGTTATTGGGGTCCACCACGGCTGATTCGACGCTGCGGCCAAAAAAGGATTCGGGATGCCGAACAAAGTACTGATCCAAGGCATCAGGCGAGGCAACCATCAGAATAGCCGATTCCCGGTCCGACCGGCCCACCCGGCCGCCGCGCTGCCAGGTCCGAGCCACCGTTCCGGGATATCCGACCAGGATGCACACGTCCAGGGTCCCAATGTCAATGCCCATTTCCAAGGCACTGGTGGAGATCACCCCCAGCAGCTTTCCGGAGGCCATGCCCCGCTCGATTTCCCGCCGCTCCTCCGGCAAAAAACCGGCCCGGTATGAACTTATCCGGTCCCGATAGGCCGGGATCATCCGCATCGCCCAGGTGTGAATTAATTCCGTGGCCTTGCGGGCTTGAGTGAACACAATGGTCTTCTGCCCTTGTTTTAAGGCATGGGCGAACAACCGGGCCGAGGCATTGGCCGG
>JADFXY010000178.1:3532-9041 GCA_015233355.1 Deltaproteobacteria bacterium
GTGCCCCGTTTTCCTCGACGACTCTGAACGGCAGACCGGTCAATTGCTCGGAAAACTCCTGGGGGTTGGCGATGGTGGCGGAACATAAGATAAAGCGCGGTGAGGCATTATAGTATTGACACAACCGCCGGAGCCGCCGCAAGATCTGGACCATATGGCTGCCGAAGATACCTTTGTAGGTATGCACTTCGTCTATGACCACATAATTAAGAGATTTTATAAAGTTGCGCCACGCCCCATGATTGGCCAGGATGCCCAAATGGAGCATATCCGGATTGGTAATGAGAATATGCGGAGGGTTCTTGCGCAGCTCTTTTCGTTTGTCCGGCGGGGTATCGCCGTCATAGATGGCCGCGGTGACATCCGGAACTCCGCCCAGAGTTGCCCGTAATTCCAAAATGGTCTTTAATTGGTCTTGTTCTAATGCCTTCAGAGGAAAGAGGTAGAGCGCCCGGCACTCGGGCTGTCTGGTCAGTGATTGGAAGACCGGCAGGTTATAGATCATCGTTTTGCCGCTGGCCGTGGGGGACGAGACCATGACATGGTGCCCGTCCAGGATGGCGTCAATGGCCTTGACCTGATGGCTGTATAGTCCTTTAAGACCCAGCCGGAAGACCAAGTCTTTGACCCCCTGAGATAACGGGCCGGTCAACTCGCCGTAGGCCGCCTCTTCCGCCGGAATCACCTGATGGTGGACAATGCTTTGTTTAAACTCAGCATTTTTCTTAAAATCATCTATAAATTTCATGACCGGTATCTTACTTTAATTTTAAATAGCCGTCAAACGCTAATTTCCGAGGCTATGGCGCCAGATTTTCTATGGCCGAGCCTTGGGGGAAAGGCCATACTTTCCGATGGACTCATGATAAGATAATATTTCTGGATCTTTTGAACAGATAGACGTCCGAGGACAAAGAGGAGGTTGGGGCTGCTTACGGAATCTATATTTTCAACTGTCTGTCTTTGTCGGAAGATAGGACAATGGGTGGGAGTTAGGTCAATGCTGTTGAATTAGCGCCGGGATACATAACCAGGGGTGAAGTGCTGAATTGCGGAGATTTCATGTGGCATTACATGGTATTTTTATAGTCTCCACCCCTCCCAGGGCGTTGCCCCGGGCTAATATAGTAATATAGAGCGACCCGTTGGGGCTTATATGGTTAAACGTAACGAAACCAGGGCGGTTTGAAACGACAACTGATTAGACATCCAGGGTAGTTCCTTCCACAGCGGCTTCTATCTGCAACTTATCGCCTCCCCTGTCTCGGGCGATCTCCCGAGCAGTCAAAACCAGGCGGTCCATCTGCTCATCCGTCCGGTTGGGGTCGTGATGAAACAATGACAGCCTCTTAACCTTAGCCGCGATAGCCAGATCAATGACACTGGTCACGTCTGAATGCCCCCACCCTCGATGAGCCGCAATTTCTTCGGAGAGATACTGACAATCGTGGATCAACAAGTCGGCTCCGTTACAAAAATCTGCATAATTTGCCGGAGTGCGGCCCGGCCAGGCATCTTGACGCAGTTCGTTGTCGGTCAAAAAAACCATAGACAGACCGTCTTCAGTGAATCTCATGCCCATCCCGCCCTGGGGGTGCTGCAGTTCTATGGCATTGATGGATGCGCTTCCGATGGTCATGAAACCCGTGGCCAGGTAATCATGAAAGATAATTTTAGAGGGAAGATCGTCGAATTTGACCGGGAAAAAACCATCCCCCATTTTATTGTCAAAGGTGGCCTTAATCCCCTTGTAACTGCGGAGGCAACCATGGATTCGAATAACCGTTGAGGGCAAATAGATCGGCCTGAAAAAGGGGAATCCCATGATATGATCCCAATGGATGTGGGTTACGAACATATCAAGGTCCAACGGCTCTCCCGATTGATTAAGAATATCGCCCAATGACCGGATGCCTGTTCCAGCGTCGATGATCAAGCGATGTCCTGACCGGAGTTGCAGAACCACGCATGTGGTATTGCCCCCATATCGAATCGTCTCCCTGCCTGGGACCGGGATGGAACCTCTAGTTCCCCAAAAAGTGACTTTCATCAAGGCCTCGTAAACTTAGGTAAGAGCAGATCGGTTGAAATTAGCCGTCAGTTATTTATCGGAGCTTCTACATCTATCATTAACCTGGTGATAGTCACTTGCTATTTGGCATTTTATCCTTTTACTACTTTTGTTTGGTTGTGTCAATCAGTTTCAATAAAGAGTTGCGGATGGTTACCCTTGCCAATTCAGGTACTCCAAACTGAAAATTATTGAAAATGTTACGTCAAAAAGGGTAACCGGATCATCCAATGACAGAAGTTTTTTTATTGAAATGGGTTAGGGGCTGTGCTAAATTTTAATTATCGCGTCGGCCGGCTACATAGCCGTCGGCCCGGCTGACCTGACGCGCCGGCAACCCACATCAGATTGAACGTCGGGTTGCTTGTTACTCGTTGCCTGTTACTCGTTGCCTGTTACCGGTCTCTGGATATTCGTTGCTTATCGTAAATTGTTTACCCTATTTTCACAAGATGACTTTCAAATTTTTTAGTTCTTTGGTTTTGATACCAGCCTGGGGACAAACTTAAATGGATATGTGTTTAGCCATAGAGATATGGGACCTGGTCATTTAACCTATTAACATGCAACCAGAAACGAGTAAACGGAAGATCATGAAACATGCCCGCTAATCTGACGCCGCCATATATAGAGGCTGAAAAGCGATACCGGGAGGCCAAAACGCCGACCGAAAAACTAGCCGCTTTGGAAGAGATGCTGACTATTTTGCCCAAGCATAAAGGCACGGACAAACTTCGAGCCGATCTAACCAAACGCATCTCCAAACTCAAATTAGAGACGAAGAAAAAGACCGGGGGTAAAAAACAAGCGGAATATGTCGTCGAGAAACAAGGTGGTGGACAAATAGTCCTGGTCGGACCACCAAATTCCGGCAAATCTACGATCCTCTTCGGGCTGACCAACGCGGTTGCAGAAATTGCGGATTACCCGTTCACCACTCGTACTCCCCTTCCAGGGATGATGCCATACCGCGACATCTATATTCAGTTAGTAGACTTACCTCCTGTGTCCCGCGAATTCGTCCCCTCCTGGCTTTTCGACGCCATTAGACGAGCCGACTCAGTATTATTAGTGGTGGATCTTTATGCCGACCCCCTGGAGCAACTTAATGAGACCTTGGGGATGCTCAAAGAACACCGCATCGCTCTCACGGGACAAAAGGTCAATCGAGAACTGGACCAAAAGGCGATAACAGGTCTAATTGCGGCCAACAAGATGGACATCCCCCAGGCCGCAGCCGTGTTAGACATATTTCGTGAATTACAGGAAACCGATCTGGATATATTCCCCATTTCTGCCATGACCGGTCAAGGCTTGGAGGCACTGAAAGATCATCTGGTCGAGGGCCTGGACATATTTCGGGTCTACACAAAGAAGCCGGGGAAAAAGCCGGAACTGGACTCGCCCTACATCATGAAAAAAGGAGCCGCGACCATATTGGATCTGGCCTATACCATTCATCGGGAGTTGGGGGAGAACTTCAAGTATGCCCGGCTATGGCGGGGAAATGAGTTCCAAGGACAAATGATCCAACGGGACTTTACCCTTCAAGATGAAGATATTGTAGAACTTCATACCTGACCGGCAGGCGTTGAAAGAAGTTGACCGTTGCATTTATGGCGAGATTGTGAATATCTTACCTCTAGCCCAGTCCACTGTGAGCCGGCATCTAAAAATCTTAAACCAAGCCGGGCTGACCAATGGTGAATAGGAAGGCCCCGCCACCTGTTATTGGGTTGATTTAGATACTCCGAAGAAATTTAAAGAAATGACGGACAAGCTTTAAGCCTCCCGGCATCATCAGGATCATCCCTCTTATAACCATTGAGGTAAAGAGCCAATGAATGGACCAAACGATTCCAAAGACAATCAAACCAACCCCGACTCGGCCCCTATCCTGTTAGGATTGCAGACCGAGCTCCAACCCATGGTGAAGGTACCGGACCAGGGACATTCTTGTTGCGGCGCAGCAAAGACGCCGTCCCAGGAGAAAACCTGTTGTGGCCCAGCCGCTTCACCTGACCAAATGCAAAAAGTAGACCAGATCCTGAAGTCTCTGATGACCGAGCCGCTCTCTCAAGAAGCAGACACTCCTTCAGTCCAGCAACAGCCGCCACCTGATAGCCGGGACGTCCCAACCGCCGAACCGGTGGAATCGTGCTGCGGATATGCTCCGCCGCCGCCCAGCAGTCATCTGGAAAAGCCGGGTTACCAGCTCTGGACCTTTGTGGATAAGTTTATCAGCACTCCCGTGGGTCAGGTGCCCAACGTCACGACCGTCCTCGATAAATCGGATATTCAGGGGACCATCATGGCCAGACTGGGCGGGGCCAGGGATAACTACAAGATTTGTCCTGGGCTGTACAGCGTCGGCGACCCGGATCAGGATTCACCCGTTCTGGTCACGGCCAATTACAAATTGACTTTTGATTCCTTGCGGAAGGAATTGGACGGACTTAACGCCTGGATACTGGTCCTGGACACCCGAGGGATTAATGTCTGGTGTGCCGCGGGAAAAAAGCTTTTCTCCACCGAGGAGGTCATCAGCCGGGTCAAGATGTCCGGTCTGCATAATATAGTTAAACATAAGGAACTGATTCTGCCCCAGTTGTCGGCGACGGGCGTCTCGGCTCACCTGGTCAAAAAATGGTGTGGCTTCAAGGTGATTTGGGGACCGATCCGGGCCAAAGACGTCAAAAAATTCATCTCCGCCGGAATGCAGGCCGACCAGCCCATGCGCCGGGTCACCTTTACCACAGCGGAGCGGTTGGAACTCATTCCTGTGGAGCTTTATCTGCTGCGCAAGCCGGCTTTGTGGGCTTTGGCCGCGATCTTTTTGATCTCCGGGATAAGTCCGGGGTTCTTCTCCTTTTCCGCCGCATTTTCGCGCGGTGTCATGGCCGCATCGGCATTACTTATCGGAATCATTTCCGGAGCGGTGGTGGTTCCTATCCTTCTGCCCTTGCTTCCGGGACCAGCCTTTTATTACAAAGGGGCACTGGTCGGATTCTTTGGCGGTATCCTGGCGGCCTGGATGTGGTGGGATCAGGCTGGAGCCATGGCCGGTCTGGCTTTACTTATTTTCGTGACGGCCATTAGTTCGTTCCTGGCCATGAATTTTACCGGATCAACCCCGTTCACCTCGCCTTCGGGGGTGGAAAAGGAAATGCGTGAAGCCATTCCCAGGCAGATGATCGCTCTCGGTGTGGCCGTGGCCATCTGGATGATCACGGGAGTGTTTGGATAGCCGGCTCGACGCGGTCATAATTGGCCGGTTAAGAAGCCTGGTGCTTGTTGCCGGTCAATGCCATTGACTTAAGGTCGGACGGTCATGCTAACTTTTTAAAAACGGCCCATTCCGAATAAGCCCCAAAGGGGCGCTCTAGGTTAGCCCAGCGGCAACGCCCTGGGTAGGGGTGGCGACTATATGAAATCATA
>JADFXY010000179.1:0-9033 GCA_015233355.1 Deltaproteobacteria bacterium
CTGTCAAGAGGGTCGAGTTGGTCTCGGTACCCGGCGGTGCCAAGTTTAAATCCGGCCGCCCAGGCGGTCAGGCCCTCCCGGATAATCACCTCTTCGGTTAATTCAATCCAGTTCTGATTTGGGAAAAGCATCGACAAGGAACCCTCCTCTGCCTGTCTTGTCTATCCATAGGGAATAACTCGGACTCATCAGCTTACATCAAAACAAATTGAGTCGTAAAGCTAAAACGGTATCACACCTGAAAAAAGATACTCAAATGATTTCGTTGATTCCGAATGTGTGGGTCGGGTTACGGAGTTCTGATAACCTGGATTTGGTCTATCTTGAAATAGATTACCAGGTTTCACCCTCTCTTCGCTCAAAAACGGCATCCAAATCAATGGTCAAATCCGGTAAAACGGCTGCTTCCAAGTTACCGTCGGCCTCGTTAATCTTTGGTGGTCCATATTTGCCATCTTCACCCAAAAGCCGCACAATCACAGTGGCATAATCGGGATAGATGATCCAGTATTCTTTTACGCCGTGCTTTTCGTACAAGGCCAATTTTTCGGCCTGGTCTTTTTTGGATGTATGGGGAGAAAGAATTTCCACGATAAAGTCAGGGGCGCCTCGGCAACCCCGGTCATCAATCTTGGCCGGGTCACAAATAACCGAGATATCCGGTTGCACCACGGTGGTGATGTTCTGGTCGGATTCGTCACTTTTAGGCAACCGGACATCAAAGGGGGCATAGAAGACCAGGCAATCCTTATCCACCAAGAAAGGATGAATTTGAACAAATAGATTCCCGGAAATGATTTGGTGCCTCGGAGGAGGAGCCGGACTCATGGCATAGGGCACACCCTCAATGATCTCCCATCGCTCTTCCTCCGGCCAGGTCAGATAATCACCATATGTACAGTTTTCCAGCTTGCGGGCATTTGTAGTCATGAGAATTCCTCCCGAGTTACGACCAGCGGCTGGTCAAACTTCCATGTCAGGAAAGAAATTCAATCGCTAAGTTACGTCTATCTTAACTTAATATTGTAGCATAAAACCTGGTTCATTGCAACCAAATAGGGATTGCCTGGCTGAGCTCTAAAACCTTCTCCTCTATCTTCACCTGGGTCAGGTGCGGATAGAGGAGAAGGTTGTCAAAGGTAGGAAAAGTAGCTGAGGGTTTTACATAGGCGCAAAGGATTCAGGACAGGATGGGGGTAGATAGCCACTTTTGCACCAGCGGCATAGGCATCAACCGGAGGGAGAGGGTAGGGAAGCGAGGCAACCGCCGGATCATCTTCTCCCACCCCTCGAAATAGGATAATCTTGGCCCGTCTCACGGGACCTGCTTCCGGGAAATAATCATTCAGGCGCCAAAATGAGTTAAATATATCAGGCGTGGTCAAGAAAACCGGTTGTTTTAAATGATTATGAGTAAGCTGATTTTCAGCTACTGATTTTCAGCGAATTTTTCCTTAACATGCTTCAGCATTTTGATCATCTGATCTGCGTCCATATACCCAATGATCCGGCCTAATCTGTCGCCTTTGGCGGACAGCATCCAAAAAGTGGGAATGCCTCGAATCTGGTAATTGACGGCCAGGTCTCTGTCTTTGACGGTATTCACCCTTACCGCGACATAGTGCTGGTTTAGAGATTCAGCCACTTCCTGCTTGGAAAATACGTCTTTTTCCATCTTGACACAGACGCCGCAATAGTCCGCGGTGAAGTCCACAAAAACCAGTTTATTCTCTTTCTTGGCTTTCTCCAGGCCATCCTTGTAATCCATCCAGTTGATTTTGGCGGAGCGAGTCTCTGAAGAAGGCGCCGCAGCAGGTTCCATACCGGCATAACCCAGTAGGAAAATCATCACGACGGCCAACCCGGCCACAGCCAGCATACGTTTTTGGTCCACTTCTCTCTCCTTCTTTCACGGACATCTAAAAAAGACATCCGAAGTTTGATCAAAACGATTTATCACCAAAAAAACCGGATATCTCAATCTCAGGCAGGCGCCAGTATACCAAACCCGATCCCAGCCGCTTAAACCCATTCAAAACCTGGCCGAAGTTAAATCTTCACCATAAATTATCAGATTGCCGCCGGCGAGGTCAAACTATTTCGGTATCTTCCGTTTAATATCAAACAGAAAGGCAGACCATGGCCACAGTCGGGGGTTGGCCCTCAAATCAGGTCGCCAGACCTAGTGATTTTTGCGACCTGTCCATGATGAATTCTTTGATTCTTCTTTGGGCTAAGTCAACGTAAGCTTCATCTATTTCGTATCCGATGAAGTGACGGCCGGTCTTTATGGCCGCCAGAGCGGTCTGACCACTGCCCATGAAAGGGTCCAAAACAACTTCTCCATCGTAGGTGTAAAGCTGGGCCAGCCGGTAAGGCAACTCGACCGGGAATGGGGCCGGATGCCCGATCTTCCGGGCTGATTCCGATTGAAACGTCCAGATACTTTTAGTGTATTCCAGAAATTCTTCCTTAATCAAAGTGCTCTTTCCACCGGAGAGGTTCTTCCGGCCGAAGGTACCTTTTGAAAAGACAAGAATATACTCATGGACGTCTCTGAGGGTAGGATTGGCCGGGGAGAGCCAGCTCCCCCAAGCGGTAGAAGAACCGGCGCTGGAGGCCTTGTTCCAGATGATCTCACCCCGCATCAAGAATCCCAACTCAAGCATATCGTTTATGATATACGCGTGCAAAGGGACATACGGTTTTCTTCCTAGATTAGCGATATTGATGCACGCCCTGCCGCCGGGCACCAGCACCCGCCGGACTTCCGTCCACACTCTCTTGAGAAACATCAGATATTCTTTAAGACTATGGTCTTCGTCGTATTCTTTCCCGGCGTTGTAGGGTGGCGAGGTAACCATTAAGTGAACACTATTATTCGGCAAATCATCCATGTTTTCTGATGAGGTACGGTATATCAGATCAAGCTTCTGTGGATCTATCGAGTTGGAATGACAGTCAGAATCATTTCCCTTGTCCAGGCCTTCATATAACCGGCTGTCGTAAAAAGAGGTAGCATCATGGTTGGCCCGGCCCGGAGATCCAAAAGCAGATGTCCGTGTGCCCTGTCGGCCGGTCTTCGTAACTTTCAATTTCATCTTATCCTCTGAAAATAATCCGGCTCAGCCTGCACGAACCTATAATAACGCGGTTTGGCAATGGTTATACGATGCTTAATGCTTGATGTCTTTTTTTATTCCAGCGCCTTGATGATCTCTCCGGCAATCAGGTCTATCGGGGCGATGACATCGACCCCACCTATCTTGATGGCCTCCTTGGGCATCCCGAAGACAACGCAAGATGCTTCATCCTGGGCGATAGTCTTGGCCCCGGCTTGTTTCATCCGGAGCATCCCCTGGGCGCCGTCCGCGCCCATGCCGGTCAGGATGACGCCCACGGCATTAGGCCCGACATATTTGGACGTGGAATTAAACAAGATATCTACGGCCGGCCGTTGATGGTTGACCATGGGGCCGGTCTTAACCTCGACGTAATACCTGGCCCCGCTGCGTTTGAGCAACATATGAAAATTACCGGGGGCAATCAGGACCAGGCCGGGATGGAGAGTGTCGCCATCCACCGCCTCTCGGACCTCCATTTGGCACAGGCCATTGAGGCGATCGGCAAACGCGGCGGTGAATTTGGGGGGCATATGCTGGACTATGGCAATTCCCGGAGAATTGGCCGGCATCCTGATCAGGACGTTCTTGATCGCTTCCGTCCCCCCGGTAGATGCGCCCAGGGCAACCACTTTGTTGGTGGTCTTGGCCAGCGCAGTCGGGATGGACAGGGGCTTTCCCCGGTCAACCACAAGGCTATTTTGAGGATTTTTGAACCGGTGCCGGACCAGATAGGCCGCCCGGACCTTCTCCACCAGTTGGTCGCCCATCTCGCCCACCGAGTAGGATGAACCAGGTTTGGACATGACCTCCACCGCCCCTGAGGCCAAGGCCTCCATGGCCAGGACGCCTCCCTTTTCGGTCAGAGAACTAATAATAATCACCGGTAACGGGTAGTATCTCATCAACCGCTTCAGGAATGAAATACCGTCCATGCGGGGCATTTCCACATCCAGGGTGACCACGTCGGGGGCCAACTGGACAATCTTGTCTCTGGCCACGTAAGGATCGGGCGCGGTGGCCACGACTTCGATGTCGTTTGTCTTTGATAAAATCTCAGAGAAAATCTTACGGACGACAGCCGAATCATCTACAACTATTACCTTGATTTTTGACATAGCAGATCTTTGCCGTTTATCCGGTTAATTAATATTTCGTTGGGCCAGTTCCAAACGGGGGTAAAACATTACCAACAGCATATCCAGGTCGTTTTGGGTGAGGTTAAACCGCTGGAGCGCCTTGTTATCTGCCGCCATCGACAACCCGCCAACGCCCACTCCCACCCCAAGGAACAGGACCAGGTTGTTGGCCAGGTGAACCAAGGCCGTGAGATCTGAGGCAGTAGGCGCCTTTTCAGGTTCGTGATGAAAGGTAATAGCACTGACTATGGGCTCGGGAAACTTCCATTCCAGGGCGATCAATCCGCCCAACTGACCATGATCCATGCCGATAATCAGCCCCTCCGCCTCAGTGAACGGTTTGCCATGGCCGACTAATTCCTGAATAAGCAGAAATTCTTCCGCCACGAACTGGGCCAGGACTAATTTCCCGATGTCATGAAGCAAGGCGGCGGTAAATAACAAAGGCAGATCTTTCCAATCCACTTTTTCCCCGAGTAGCTCGGCCATGGTGGCCACGGCCATGGAATGTTGCCACAACTCCCCCGGCGCCAGGCAATAGCCTTGATGCTCGCCCTGGTAAAGGGGTAAAATACCTGAAGCGACCAAGAGTTGATGGGCATTTTTGTGGCCCAGCATGGTCAAGCCGTCACGCAGGCTGGTGACTTCCCGATTAAGGCCAAAGTAGGCAGAATTACATAGCCTTAAAACATTGGCGGTGACGGCTTGATCATACATCAGGACCTGAGCCAGTTGCTGGTTGGAAACCTCAGGCTTCTTTAGCATATCTAAAGCCCGCTGCACGGTCTTGGGAAACGGCGGAAGGTTGGTGATTTTATTTACCACCTCAAATATGTCGGTCATAGCTCCACCATTTCCACGCCGGGCATTTTGACCAGGACCCGGCCGGTAGTGATGCTGAGACGCATGGTCCGGTTGGTCACGCCACCCACCGTCTGGGAGACGATGCGCACATTGTTTCTCGTCAGAATATTTACCAACGCCTCGTAGTTTCGCCGGCCGATGTTGAAGAAATTTGTTTCATCCATAATTTGGGAGCCGCCGGCCACCTTGACCACCAGGCGGTTCTTTTTGGCGCCCATGGCGTAACATGTCCGAAACAATAGGGGTAATCCAGTGTCTGCAAACATAAATGGATTAGCTTTGGCTTTCGATGTATCTATCTGTGATTCTGGTAACATATAGTGAAGAAGACCGCCCACCCCGGCCACCGGATCATGAATGGCCACACCGATACATGAGCCCAGAGAATAGGTGACTAGGACGTCGTCTTGATTATTCGATGTCTTCATGTCGGCAATGCCGACAATCACGTTATTTCTAAGCGTTTCGTTGTACATATGAGTAACCATTACCGATCGTCTGCGGTATCCGGGGAATGGCGGGTCATCCTATAAATGGATTATTACTTGCTGTATATCGTTGGTTTAACATATTTAAATGAATGTTTTACCCCGGCCAGACTTTCCGAATGTCCCACAAAAAGATGGCCGTCTTCACCCAACTGTTGATAATATTTATTAACCAGGTTCTCCTGGGTGGACCGGTCAAAATAAATCATCACGTTCCGGCAAAAGATGACGTCGAAGAACCGGTTGAAGGGAAAAGGTTTCATCAGGTTCAGGTAACGAAAGGTAATGATATCCTGCAGGGCGTCTTTGACCCGAAAGTATCCTTGCCACTGGCCGTTGCCCCTCTGGAAATAGGTCCGCAGCATATTGGGGGGAATACCGGCGACCCGGTCCTTTTCATAAAGACCGCATTGGGCCTTGTCCAACACCTGGGTGGATACGTCTGTCGCCAGTATCTTGATGTCCCAGCAGTTTCGATCGGGTAAGGCATCCAAAACCGTCATGGCAATGGAATAGGGTTCCTCACCCGTGGAACATCCGGCGCTCCACAGCCGCAGCTGATTGTTATGTTTTTTGCTTTTCTTAAGGGTCAGGTGGGGAATAAGCGTTTCTTTCAGAAAGGTGAAGTGATCTGATTCCCTAAAAAAACTGGTGACATTGGTGGAAATGGCGTTGACCATGGCAACAAGTTCATCTTGATCATGACCGCTTTTGAGATATTCATAATACTCCTTAAAGGAAGTCAGGCAAATCTCCCTGATCCTCTTACTTAATCGGGCCTTGACCAGTTCTTTCTTGCCTTCATGGAGATTAATGCCCACCTGTTCATAAATCAATTCCCGAAACCGTTGAAAATCAGCGTCGGTACAGGCTATTTCGAGTATCAGGCCCGGTTGGCGCATTCAAATAACCCCGCCACATCTATGATCAATCCTATTCGGCCGTCACCCATAATGGCTCCTCCGGCTATCCCCTTAAGTTTATTAAACGCCTCGCCCATGCTTTTAATTACCACCTCTTGCTTGCCGATCAGGGTATCCACCAGCAGACACCGTTTGGTCGCCTCATTTTCCACCACCACCACCAGTCCTTCGGTGGGATTAGTAATGGAATCATGGATGTTAAACAGGCGGTTTAATCGAATCAGGGGTAGGAGGCCATTCCGCAGTTTGATCGTTTCACCCGTCTTTTGCACCGTGATAATATCAGCCTGATTAGGCCGGAAAGACTCAACTACGGAAAGAGTGGGGATGATGTATCGTTCTTTACCGACGCCCACGATAATCCCGTCTATGATGGCCAGGGTCAGGGGGAAGCGGAGCATAAAAGAGGTTCCCTGCCCCTGAGATGATTCTATCTCGATCTGGCCTCTGAGTTCATTAACCACATTTTGGACCACATCCATACCCACGCCCCGGCCGGATACGTCGGTAATTTTTTCGGCCGTGGAAAACCCGGGAGCAAAAATCAAAAGGAAAATTTCTTTTTCGGATAATTCGGCACCTTCTTGAATCAGACCTTTTTCTACAGCCTTCCTGATAATCTTTTCGTGATTAAGGCCGCGGCCGTCATCTTTTATTTCTATCATCAATTTGCCGCCTTGATGGAAGGCGTTCAGAGAGATCAGGCCGGTGGCCGGCTTGCCCGCCCGGACGCGGTCGTCGGGATCTTCTATGCCGTGATCGACTGAATTTCGAATCAGATGGACCATCGGTTCATAAATCTTGTCAACCATCTTGCGGTCAAGTTCCGTCTCTTCCCCCGTGGTCACAAAGTTGATTTTCTTATTTGATTTCCTGGCCAGATCCCGCACCAGCCGGGACACCTTTTGAAAGGTCATCTTGATCGGAACCATTCTCAAGGACATGGCGGTGCGCTGAATTTCGGAAGTGATACCGGTAAGCCGGTTGAATTCGCGGGATAATCTTTGGTTCTGCTGAGCCAGAGCGGCAATGTCCTGGCTGACCATGGACTGAGCGATAACCAACTCCCCGACCATGTCCACTAAGTAATCCAGCTTTTCCGTACCGACCTTGATCGTCTCCTGAGCTTCGACCTCCACGGCCTTCTGTTGATTTAGGGCCTTATTCACGACACCGGCCGAGACCAGCCCTTTTTCCACCAGCACCTCGCCGAAGAGCCTGCCTTCCTCCTTCATTTCCTGGGATTGGAGGGTCTGATCGATGTCTGAATAGGTGATCGCCCCCATCTCCACCAGCATCTCGCCAAGAGGCATATTCTCCTTAGGCAGCAAAATCGGCTTGGTTTCCGGGACAAGAATCTGCTCTTGGTCCGGGAGATCTTCCTTCGGCGGTAAAACCGGCTCATCCTCCGGAACAACTCCCTTGCCTTGGATGAGGTGATCAATCCGTTCCAGATACGGGGCCAGGTCGAGTTGCGGTTCCACATCAAGGCCGCAAGCCAGGTTGTCTTTCAGTTGCTTTAACAAATTGTTGATCACGTCCACTGATTCGAGAATCAAGTCCACCACCTGCGGGGTCATGGACATTTCGCCTTCCCGTACTTTGTCCAGGAGGTTCTCCAAATGGTGGGCAAAGGTATTGGTGGTGACCAGGTTGATAAACCCGGACACACCCTTGACGGTATGGAAGGCCCGAAACACGGCATTAACCATATCCGTATTATCCGGATCAGATTCCAGGTCGAGCAAATGCTTCTCCACCTCGCCTAGAATGTCGGCAGCTTCGGTAATAAATTCATAGCATGTCTCTTTGTCGGTTATTTTGTGCTCTGAAAGATTGGCCGCCGGTAGCCCACATACGGGTTCCGCCGCGGGCTCCTCAGATGTCATCTCCGGCAGGCCGAAAATATCCCTTAGCCGGGCCAGGTATTCTTTTATCTCATCATCTTTATCAGTGCCTCTGGTCAGATCCTGGAGGAGAGTCACTCCTGAGGACAAAACTTCCGGTACCATTTTGGCGGCCTGGTGTCCCTGCTCTAAAATAGCAAATTCTACCACTGCCTCCAGGGCGCGGCAGATTAAATTTATCTGACCGTCAACGGCGGCAGCGTCTTTAATGGTCGTAATGTTACTTAATAATTTCCCTAATCCGGCTAGATCGCCGTATTCCAGCAGGACCAATTCCATGGCCAGGTTATCTAATAGGGATTGAAGCTCCGATTCGTTTTGATCCATGGGGCATCCTCTTGAAGACTATCGATGATGGACAAGTTGAATGGGCCACCGACCTCAAGATTCGGGTTAGCCTTCTTCACCGCACTCCGGGTGGAGCCGCCGGGCCTTGTTCTAATGTAGGTCGAGTGTCTAGGCGTGAGACTGAGCCAGGCAATTGACAATCGCTGATTAAATCAAAATAATTTAAATAGATTAAATCGGTTGGACCGGCTGCCGACGATAATTACAGAACCGTAGTAGTATATATCAGAAGTAAGTCAAAA
>JADFXY010000017.1:0-3256 GCA_015233355.1 Deltaproteobacteria bacterium
TGATAAGATATTTTTTTCAAAAGACATCGGCGGCGTCCACTTTGTATTCTTGACCATATGGCCCGACAGCGTCGCCCGGACCTGGATGGAGAACGACCTTAAAGACGTGAGCACCGCGACACCCGTGATACTGTTCACCCATGATCAGCCGGCCATTGACGTAAGGCACCTGACCAATCCAAACGGGGCCCATGATATCAACTCGATCGACAAATTCGAGAATATGGTGGCGGATCAGGCCGCTGATGCGGATTCATCCGGCAAACCGACAATCAAGGCGCCGACCTATACCGCTCAGCGGAGCCTGGTGGCGTTTCTGAAAGCCCATAAAAACATTGTCGCCTATTTTCATGGGCACGAGCATATAAATGGGACCTATACCTATACCGGACCGGACAAAGACATTAACATCAACGTCGTTCGAGTCGATTCCCCAATGAAAGGCGTAGTTTCGGCCAAGGACCCGACACAACTTGCCTTCATAGTAGTGTCGATAGATCCCAACGCCCGGACCATGACCGTCCGAGATTACCTGTGGTATACTAAAACATGGGGTAAATCGGCTACTTTCTCATTAGGACCTCGCGCCCAGTGATTTCGAGTCACACCTCAGTCGCGAAAGTTGCGGGCGGGAGATTTGCGGCAACACCTCCGCCAGTGGCCTGGCCCCACGAAGGCAAAACCTCGCCGGCCTGTGTGACCCGCCGGGAAATATCCATACCGGCCGGGAAAAATACCCAGAGAAATGAATCCCGGACCCTATTTACATAACGATCTAACGTTCATATAATACGCTCGGTTAAGCGGCGTTCCATCCGGGAGCGTATTGCGGCGCCTGCGGCAACGTGATCACTTATAAACAGCATTTGAATACAAAGAAGGGAGCTTTATGAACAGACTTAAAATAGTAGGGATTTACCTTGTAGTTGCTCTTTTTGTTGGGTTTACGGCTTTCTCATTTAATGTGCGGGCCGAGGAGAAGAGTCCCGAGCAAAAAGCCGAGCAAAAAGCCGATCGGAAAGACATTGCCAAAGGACTTCAAGATACCCTGGGAATGCCGGTCCTAACCGGAGATCTGTGGCAAAAGATGACGCACGATTCCAAGGTGGCCTTTATCTGGGGTTTTGGTCATGTGGTCACAATTGAACAACACTTGATGCATAAATTTCCTGAGCTCAAAAGAGACAGCTTTGTTCCAAAAGTAGTTGAAGGAATGGCTGGCATACCTATGAATGACGTTGTGGCTCGGGTGGATAAGTATTACAGC
This sequence comes from Deltaproteobacteria bacterium, assembly GCA_015233355.1. Classification (GTDB taxonomy): domain Bacteria; phylum Desulfobacterota; class JADFXK01; order JADFXK01; family JADFXK01; genus JADFXK01. The sequence continues at coordinate 1,268 of JADFXY010000017.1, forward strand.
GAAAACCCAGATCACCTTAAAGATCCTGTGACCAAAGTGATGTGGGATACCATGATCAAACCAAATATCAAAGCGGGCATCGCTGGCCGTCCGCTAGCGAAAACCCCTTAAAGGCTTCACCGCAAGAAGGAGAGATAAGATGAAACGTATAACATTAGCTTTAGTTATTCTTGCTTTTGTCTGCACAGTTGGGTGTTCCGGCATGTCGCACACCCAACAAACAACCCTAAGCGGGGGAGCCATTGGAGCGGCCGGTGGAGCCGTACTTGGCGCCGTCGTTGGCGGAAATCCTGCTGTTGGAGCAGCCGTCGGTGGTGCCGCCGGTGCGACCGTAGGCTACCTCATTGGCGAGCACGATGAACACAGGCGCTAAGACCGGGTTATTTAAGGATCGGCTAGATCAGAGATGGGCCGGGGAACAGTCCGACAATTCCCTTTCCCCCACTTTGTGGATTGAGAGAGAAGGAAGGGCTCTCTCTGATTTTGTCGTTCTTACACATAGTTGGGGTACCGTGTTAGCCTACCTGGCGCTGAGCAAAAACCCGGATATTAAGGTTGATAAATTTATATCTTTGGGTTCGCCGTTAGATTCTATGACAGGGTTCGTAAAGTCGTTTACAGAGATTTATGTTTCGGACGTTAATGTTTTGCCTAATGTCAGAGTCTGGAATAATTATTGGATAGAATGTGATCCAATTTCTGGTGTTATTCCGGCGGCCACGCATAACATTGAGCTTCAAGATAACGATAAATTAACCAGGTCCCAACATAAAGTAGAATTAACCAGGTCTCAATCTAGAGATGAATTTATTACTTGCCATGAAAAATATTATTCTGACTCCACTGTATGGAACCAAATATTAGCGGATGTTCTGGCCTCATTTGATCCTACCAGAGGAGTCTGGATTGGGGCAAATGGAAAGAAAATATATTTCCAAACCTATGCCGATGGCGGGGCCATTTGCATCATCTCTGCAAACGCAAAGACCATCATCACCTGTGCCGGCAATATGAAGAACGGCGTCTTTGACGGCGGCGACATCCCTACAGGCGGCAAAACACAAGGTCTAAAAATTACCTTTTCTTCTTCTACCCAGGCAGACTATGTCCTGACCAATATTGCCTCTAACACAACGGAATCATCCAAGTTAACGGTAGACTCCCCGGCTGAAATCAACTTAACCACCGACGGCATCTGGAAGGCCACGCCCGATACGTTACAGATGTTTTATTTCCAAAGATATACCGGCGGCGGAGCCATCCTGCTGCTAAGTCGTGACGCCGTTAACTGTGAGGTTTACTATGACCCCGCTGCAACGCCGAATCTCTTCTCGGGCCTGGATGTTTATAACCTGGGTACCCATGTCTCCTTTGTTTTTGCCACTGCGGCCGGCGGACAGGTGTCGAGAGTAACCGGCGATGGGAAAAATACGACGTGGAATGTGAATCTGGTTAGTCCGGCGAAGTAGTAGACGTTGGAACGGTCGGTTAAAACCCGACCATATGCCCTTCCGATTCCGCCTGGTGGAGCTTTTTCGTATTTGGGCTCTGCCGGGTGTCCATCGGGTAAGAGAAGGGCTAGCCTCCACCACTGTCGAAGTGTTGCGTGTAATACAGAAGAGAAGCAGGGTGGGAGACAAATGAACCATGCTGCCTTTTGTTTAAGCAAGTTCTATGCCCGCCGGATCAAGAGGCGTCATCTTATACACTTTATCTTAAATATATAGAGAGTTACGATATGGCAAGAGCCATCAAGGGGTGTGAGCTTGAATCGAAGGAGTGTTGCATGCAACGGAAGGGTTGCAGGATTTCTGTGTCACGTGCAACACTTCAACATTGGGGGGTATCTTTAGTGAGGTTGTATCGTTTGATTTTCCGGTAGAGGGTCACGCGATCTATCCCCAGCAACCGGGCTGCTTTTGCTTTGTTCCAGTCGGTTTTATCCAGAGCTTCAAGAATTCCGTGAGACTCGGGAGCCGGTGTCTCATC